>NZ_JCAXET010000016.1:0-123943 GCF_059758525.1 Metabacillus sp. GQ13 | reverse complement strand
CACAGTTCAATTTTATAAGCCCTTTTTAGTTTTCTATTTAAATTTATTTAGGTGACAGTTCACTTTCTGTTACCCATTTGTGATTTTTAACTTCTTCTCCTCCGTTTGTCGGAGTGTAATCGACCATATACACAGTTGTTGCTTCTGCTGAATCAATTTCAGCTGTTGCACCTTTCATCCCTTCCATATGATCTGCATTTAAGATAATTTCTGTTCCTGGCTCGAATGTTCCATCCCCAGCATCTTCAATTTCCTCGTGAACAACCCATTTATGATTTTCTACTCTTTCTCCACCAGTTGTTGGTGTATAGGAAACAACATATGCTGTGGTTTCATAGGCCCCTACAATTGTTGCTTCAGCACCCTTCATCCCTTCCATATGGTCTGTTTCAAGGATAGCTTGACTACCTACTTTATAGGTGGGCGTTTCTGCCTCTTCCAAACCTTCCGGAACTTCATCTGAGCCAGAATGTTTCATTTTAGAATGGTCCATTTCCATACTTTCTTCAGAACTTGAGTTCATGTCAGTATTTTTATCAGGTTTCTTTTCATCACTATCATCACTTGCACACGCTGATAACGCTAATGCAAAAATCATTGAAACAATTCCCATTCCAATTTTTTTACCCATTATTATCCTCCTATCTACTTATAAAAAATGAAATCATTTATAACTAATTAGTTACTCTTTTACATGCTTCTTTAAAGTTAACATACCCTTTTCTATCACTTCTAATGGATCTACCAAAAGATTAACAAAAGAATTTGCAGAAAATATGCATATTGTCTATTTTAACTTTCCAAATGTTTTACAATTTTATGTAGGATCAATGGCTATATAAAACTCATTGGTTATTAATACCTGGTTGTATTTATTGCATAAGGGACTTCCAAATAGAAAGTCCCTTGTGCTTATAAAAGTCTAATTTAATATATGTTCTTTATAAAAATATCCGATTGAAAATATAAAACCTGTAAGAAATAAAGATAAAGTAAATATCGAAATACCTGTTAGATAACTTGATGTTAAGGTTGTAATAAAAGTGAATAATAACCATTTTAATGATGTTGGTAAGATTCTAACCATTTCCGTTTACCTCTTTGGCTTCGCTTGAATTCCAATAATATTCTGCAAAAACATCTGTAAATGCATCAACCGTTCTGTCAAGTTCATCAAGATTATTATCAACACCACCTATTTCAATTAACATCGCCTTATTTGAAATATCCTGATTATAGACACCATTTCCTTCACTTTTCGTTTTAAGAAATACTCCCCTGCTAATACCAGGGTACTTTTTCTCTAATTCATTATGCAATTTTTTTGCTGTTTCAAGATTTTCTAAGTAGTTTTTATGTTCTTTTCCTACTACAAAGTATAGTCTCGCATAGTCTTTTCCATTGATTTTTTTGGTGGTAATACTTCTTCGAGCAGAATCACGATGTATATCAATAAAATAAGTTAGATCATTCTTTTGATTAGAAACAGCTTCTTGAACAATATCCCCAGAAACTGTATACGCTTTAGTAGATCTTAAACCTTTTTCGTGTAAGGTTTGAGTCATATTTGTTGTATCATGGACTACACCAATTCCTTTGTTTATTAAATTTTCACCCATCTTTTGTCCCAGGCCTATTACATTTGCCCTTTCGTCATTACTTGTTGCTTCATCTGGAATGTTAGCATCTTTTAGCAAAGGGAGAAAGGATTCCCAACTGTGTGTTTGATATATATAGACTGTTTTGTTCTTTGGAGGTTTTACTTGAGCAACTTCATTATCTGTTGATTTATCTTCTCTTTCTTTTAATTTCTCCTCAGCTACTTGTCGTTCTTGTAGCAAGACCTCAGTTGGTGGTGCAGATTCATGAGGAAGAGTCGTTAAGTCTGTACCCTCTCCAGCAACAACAATTTCAGTATCATAATTCCTTAAACCTGGTATTTCGTTACCCAAAAATGTTCGAGCATCTGTCGGTTTAACATTTGTTGCTATTTGAATAGCAAATTTAGATGTATCAGATAAAGTGAATATATCTTCCTTACCTTTTTGATAAAAATAATGATTTTCTGATCTAAGGAAATGGGCAAAAACATCTTTGCTACTTAAGTTAACAATGGTGTTTTGTATAACATTGGAATTCACCTTCAGATTAGTGATGAGTATAGTACCAATTAATAAGTAAATGATAACAATTCCTAATATCGAAAATAATATATATCTTGGTGGGTCTTTTTGCCTTTTCATTTTTGGACAACCTCCTTTTTCACATACTATGAAAAAGGAAGAGGGGTGATAGCTAAAAAAATATTTCATTTATTACAAAAATAACTTACAGTAATAATTAATTTATATACAGTAGGCTTTATTGACTTATGAAATTCCCAAAAACGTCTGCACTACAAAAAGGAATACAAGAATCCCATATGCCCCACCTTCGAACCACTAATGAAAAACTTATCCCTGATAAAAGTCCTCCAACCATCATACTGTAACAAAACTAGTTAACATCAATACAGCAAAGAAAAAAATACTACCAATAAAACCACCTAGAATTACCATAAATATACTATCCGAAGTTGTAAATATTAATAATTGAAAGGTAAAATCTCCATTATTAAAAGTGAGTGTAGACCTGCTAGGTCCTGTGATTACACCAATGATAAAACTAAAGGGACCATTAAAACAACCTTAATCCAATTACCTTTTAGTAAAGCGAATGCCATTTCTTGTACACCAAATATCATTTCTTACCGCTTTTTACGAGTATTTCTACTTCAAATATCATTCCTTGTGATGTCATAATCAAAACCTCATAAACTAAAACACCATTTTATAAATCCATATCCACATGTATCAAATTCTCCATGTACCCTTTAAGGGCTATTTCGGGATTGTTCCTTATTCTTACTGTTGTATATCCGTATTTTCCTGACTTTACCCCTTAAAGCTAACTATAAGAGGTAAGCAACTTCATTGAACAAAACTAAAGCCGAATAAGATCCTCTCTAGTCTTCCTACTTCTTCAAGCTTTCCCCTTTAATGTGTATCATTTTGAAAAACAATCGTTAAACTTATCATTGACACTTAACCTACCATACAATGAATAAAAAGGTGTGCATATCAACTTATGCACACCTTTTTATTCATCGAGTCATTGAACTTTATCAATTGCTTCTATTAATCGTCTCTCTATATCTTTAGCAATTACAAGTAAATTTTCATTGTCCATCAATTCCATAAACGCACTCGGTTTAGGCATGCCGATATTTATGGTGCCATCACGCTCATAAACAACAATTTTACAAGGTAGAAAATAACTGACGAGTAAGGATTCATTCAATACCTTTTTTGCTTCTTGTGGGTTGCATACTTCAAGAATGATCATGCCGGAGTCGAAATCTTCACCTTTTTCGTGCAACTTTGCTTGAAGATCGAGTGACCATAGAACGCCAAACCCTTCTTCTTTTAATAATTCTGTAAGACTTGTAACTGCTTCACTTATAGATAGATTTGTTTTTTTCGTGTAATGAAACATTTTATCACCTCTCCTTTAATTTACCCATTACGGTATTATAAAACACATGAATTGAATTCGATTGACAATTTGAAAGTTTAGAGAATATCCGTCCAAATCTTCACTGCAGTTGCAAAGATGAGTATAGCCAAAATAACTTGTAATACTTTTGTATTTACCTTTTTCCCAGCGATAGCTCCAAGGGGAGATGCAATTAAACTCGCCACGACCATAATCATAGCTGGGATATAATCCACTTGTCCTGTCGTAATTTTTCCAACAGTTGCACCAATCGATGAAATAAATGTAATCGCTAAGGATGAAGCAATCGTCATTCGTGTTGGAATTTTTAAGACAACTAACATGATAGGTACTAGTAAAAATGCACCGGCTGCACCCACAATACCTGAACCAATACCGACGATGAAAGCAAGTGCTGCGGCAAGCCATTTATTAAACTTCACCTGATCAAGAGGAATTTCGTCAATTCCCTTCTTAGGAATAACCATCATCACGGCTGCAATTAATGCTAAAATTCCATAGGTTAAATTAATGCCTCCCTCTGTCATTACCTTTGAACTATAGCTACCTACAAAACTACCGATTAAGATACTAAAACCCATGGATACAATTAATGATTTATTTAAATAACCACCCTTGCGATACGCCCAAACTCCGCCGATTGTTGCAAAAAATACTTGTACCGCACTTATTCCAGATACTTCATGTGCACTAAATGCTGCTAACCCAAACAAAGGGGGGATATATAGTAACATGGGATACTTTATGATCGAACCACCAATACCTAACATCCCTGAAACATACGAACCAATAAATCCAATTAAGAAGATTGCAATAATAAATCCTAAATCCATTCGTTTTCCTCCGCCCTAAGAAAAAGGAACCTAAGCTGGTTCCTTTTTCTTTAACCTTTTTTAATCCAAAATTTCAATACATCATTTTCATCTTCATGTTTCAAAAATTCATGTCCACCTGATTTTGCCCATGCTGTAAGATCATTTTTAGCACCTTTATCTGTCGCATGAATTTCTAGTACTTGGCCTGATTCTAATTCATTCATAGCCTTTTTCGTTATGACAATCGGCATCGGACATGCCAGCCCTTTTGCATCTAATACTTTTGTTACGTTCATTATAAAATTCCTCCTATTAGTTCGAATTATCGGACCGCACAGCGATTTGGTCCAATTTCCATTTCACGTTGCTTTTCTTCATTCGGCATAATTTTTCCCATATTTGTTTCACGAATCTCTTGGTATGCATTTGGTTGTGGTGGCAAGTTTTCCGAAACTAGTTTTCTAAATTCAATATCGTCTTCAATGTTTAATCCATGATTTTTAGCATACAGTGTACCTAGCTTTTCAGATACACTACCATCAGCGTTCAATTCATCGATTATCATAAAATGTGCAGGCAGAACGATAAGTTCGTCCGATAATTCTCTGTATCGTATATAAAGACTTTCTCTTAAATCGCCTACCCAATCTTCTGCCATACCTGCTAGATCGGGTCTACCAATAGAATCGATAAACAAGATATCACCTGAAAGTAAAAACTTTTCTTCCACAACTAAAGAAGTTGATCCAATTGTGTGACCTGGAGAATACAATGCATTAATCGTTATCGACGTATTCCCAATCGTCACTTCACTTCCACCTTCAAGAGGTTGATACTTGAAGGTTACTTCCGTGGCATCCTTCGGTGGCAACCAATACGTTGCATTGGACTTTTCAGCAATGATTCGTCCACCAGAAATATGGTCGGCATGTAGGTGTGTATCAAAAACATGAGTAATCTTTGCCCCGATACTTTCTGCAAATCTAAGATAGATGCTAGTCATTCTTGTTGAATCAATAATGGCAACCTCTCCATTTGAGACAACAGCGTATGATAAGCACCCCTTCCCGATCCGAACAAACTGATAGATTTCTCCTCCAAGGCGTAAATCTCCAACTTTAACAGGTTCTAAATGCTCACTCCAGGCCTTCATTCCACCTGTTAAATAAGAAACCGTTAGTCCAGACTCAGAAAGCATATCAGCAATCATAATTGATGAACCTTCTTTCGCACATACAACCAAAGTATCCTGATCATTCGGAACCTTATCGATGATGCCCTCAACACCATCAAGCAAATCAAAGTACGGGATATTTAGATAGTCAAAGTTTTCTCCTTCAATTTTCCAATCTTGAAAATCATCTTCATTCCGAACATCTAAAATAAATAATGATTCTTTATTAAAAACTTTTTTCGTTACTTCTTTTGATGTCATTGAATTGACTGTCATTTTCTTTTTACCCCCTATGGTATATTTTTAGATAAAAAAATATATTATTCAAAATGTCAATGTTACATCTGTATCTTTTACGAACTCTATTTTGCAGCTCCAACTACAAATTACTCCTTTTCTAATCCCATAACGTCCAATGCTTAAGCCATTGCAACCATTTCCGGAATGCCTCTGGCACATCATTTGCTTTTGCAAAACTGACTCCATTTTCAGACCTTCACCTACCGATTTATACTAATAGTCTTTCCTGACCATCCACTCATTCCTGGTACGACATTATTTACTTTAGTAAATCCCTTTTCTGCTAGCCTTTGTGCGGCAAAATCACTGCGACTTCCAGTACGGCAGACAACAAAGATATCATCTTCTTTGTTTATCTCATCCAAACGATCATCTAATTCCCCTAAAGGTATTGAGATTGCATTTGGTATATGAATAAATGCATATTCTGCAGCTTCCCTTACATCAAGAACAACAATGCGTTCATTTGCATCGAGTTTGTTTTCAAGCTCTTGATTATTTATGACATAAGGATGCTTTCTTTCAAAGATTTCCTCATTAGATGACTTTCTTAGGTAATGTTTTAAAACTTCACCTTCTTCAAGCGTACCTAAGTATTGATGACCTGAACTCCCAGCCCACGCTTGAATATCTGCTTTTGACCCTTTATCTGTTGCTAGAACTTCCAATACTTGACCTTCTTCTAAATTGTTCATCGCCTTCTTTGTTTTTACAATTGGCATCGGACAAGCTAAACCCTTCGCATTTAATATTAAATCTGTTTTTAATGATTCCATTATTGAATCCTCCTATTTTTGCCCCTAAGGGTATTTATTCAGTTAAAAAAATTACTCAATTTCACCTTTCCAAGCAAGCATCCCTCTTGTCATATTAATGACATTGTATCCTTGGTTTTCAAGGAATTGTGTAGCAAGTCCACTTCTAGAACCTGAACGACAAACCATTATATACTCTTTTTCTTTATCTAATTCGCTCAAACGAAATTCCAATAACCTAAGAGGAATATGGATTGCCCCAGAAATTTTCCCTGATTGGACTTCATCTACTTCTCGTACATCAATTATATTTATTGGATTCCCCTCTTTTAATAAGTTTTCTACTTCTTTTGCAGATAGTTGGTTCATTGATTTCCCTCCTTTCTATCTCCAGGTACTTACACCACCTCTTACATTCTTTACCTGTTTAAATCCTAATTTTTTTAAAGTCTTGCTCGCCTTTTGGCTTCTCATTCCACTTTGACAAATTACAATAACTTCTTTATCTTTTGAAAGTTCCTTAACTGCTTGCTGGGCAAGCTGATGGAGTGGGATATTTTTAAAGCCTTTGATGTGATACCCTTTAAATTCTCCAGAGGTTCTTACGTCAACAAATTGCTTGTTATTATCTATTAATTCACTTGATAAATCGCTTGTTGAAATCTGTTTAACACCTTTGACCGGTATTATGCGTTGTAGGATAAAATACAGAAAAAGTGCGATTACGATATAATTTAGATATTCCATTTCGATCCTCTCACCCTCTCTAATCTTTGGTAGACATACTTAAAAATTAAATAAATAAGTTAACATTACCATCTTCTGCGTCTGCCAAATAGGCAGCAACGCCAGCATATTCAATCTTATCTAAAAGTTCGTCTTGTTGAAGACCTAGAAGATCCATTGTCATCGTACATGCTACTAGCTTAATTTCTTGTTCTTGCGCCATTTCAATAAGTTGTTGTAATGATAGCGCATTGTGCTTTTTCATTACATCTTTAATCATTTTCGGTCCAAAACCGGCAAAATTCATTTTGGAAAGTCCCATTTTCTCTGCTCCTCTTGGCATCATCCTCCCAAACATTTTTTCCATAAAACCTTTTTTAACTACAATATTTTCGTCTTTTCTCAATGCATTTAATCCCCAAAACGTGTGAAAAATCGTTACATCGTGATCATATGCAGCAGCACCATTTGCAATAATATAAGCCGCCATTGCTTTATCGTAATCTCCACTAAATAATACAATCGTTGTTTTTTTCTGTTCTGACATGTTCGTGCCTCCTAAAAGATTTTTTATTTCATTACATTTACCCATAGGGGTATTTTTTTCACTAAAAAAATATTATTCTTTCATTTTATAAAAATAAAATTAAGTTGCTATATACCCACACAGGTATAATATTATTAAAAATAAAAGAGAGTGTCAACCCTTTTATTTTTAACGACTTTTCACAAGTAAGTTTACTGCTTCTTTTACTAGTTCTTCTGGGTTACCTTCTCCACTTTCATTTGCTATACGGACACATTCCACTAAATTTGAACTTACAATCACTCCAATTGTTCGATCAATAGCTGTCCGTGCTGCAGATAATTGTGTAATTACTTCCTTACAATCTTTCTCTTCTTCCATCATTCTTAAAATTCCTCTTAACTGTCCTTCGATACGCTTTACTCTATTTTTTGATTGCACATTGTAATTCATGATGTTACCTCCTTCTAAAGGTTACTTCACTCTTCATTTGATTTTAAATCAATACTATATTGTTACTTGTAATTGTACACCCTGCAATTTGGTACTTTTTTTGCAAAAACGAATTGCAACATTTCTATCAAGATAATTTGATGCAACTACATATATCTTCCGTTTTAGTTTTTTGGAAGAATCATTATTGTTTCTTCTCTTATATCTGTAATATATAAGTTACCGTCGTTACACCTAATTCCTAAAATGGGGATATAACTTTTGTACATAGTGATAAAGATATTAACTAGTATACTCGATATGGCGAATGTCATCTAGTTACCCCTCAAACTCAACGTGAATTTATTGATGATAAAACATATGATAATACCTATAAGGGTATAAAGTCAAGACCTTTTAAGAAAACCGATCTCAGAAAGTAATCATTAGTTCGGTTTTTTATTCTTTCATTCTCATAACTTACATAAAGTCAATTGATATACCGTATATAGACTTATTTAAAAGAATGACCGTTGAATCAAAGCCCCTTCTAGTAGAAATTTCTTCATATTCCTTGATGAGATTCTTTCATGAAGTAGTGGTGAACCATTTCAGATTCTACTGCTTCCTACTCAAGAATGAGTAACTTTCCATATGCAATGAAGACACTACCTATAGGGACAGCTTATGCAATTTGGATAGGAATGGAGCGTCTGGTGCAGCAATAGGATTACTTTCTATAGAATCGAAAAAACCAAATTAAAATTAAAACAGACGGTACATTCCTTTCTTCTTTTTACTGTCTACTATAAGGGGATAATAACATCATGAAGATTCTTTTTGAGCTGCTTGTTAAAGTAAAGAACCCTTCAGCTAGCCATGCAACAGAAATATGTCGCTGCACTACAGATCATGAAACTATGTCGAACTGTCCATACTGATTCTTAATCCAGTCAAACCAATCCATAGTCATTAATTGCCGCTCACTTATTTTTTTATACGAAAGGGATGAGTCTTGATGTTGTCATTTTTCGGAGTGATAGAAGTTTATTTTCATAGTAGTTCATTAAGAAATAGCATTTTAATGGTATTGAAATCAAACAAACCAACCTTTTTCTTTACCTTTAGTTAAAAATATTTGCCCTTGTACTAAGTCATCCCCAAGTACTTTTGGAAATTCTAAACATACTAGCCACAATTTTTCAACGATATCTATTCCACAAGAGGTTTTTGCCATTCCAAAATAGCCTTCTTCTTTATTACCAACTGTTTCGGAAAGTGGTTGGCAGTTACTACATTCCACTTAGTATATATATCAGGAAGTCATCTAACCCTCCATAAGTTTTTGGTATTAAAGTATTTAGCGCTTCTAACCTCTTATCTATCATTAATCGACGTTTTCTCTAATTCACTTAACACAGGACATTCTTTAGGTTGTGCGTATCCTTGAATTGAGCCCCAAAACAACATCGGAATAGTTTCAATAATCGAGTAGGAGGCTCCTCAATGCGCCGACATCTCACACAATTAGAGTCATTACCGTTAATATTTTCCGTAGATGAGTAATCCTCAATCATTACTTTACTATAAATTAAACAGTAAGATGAACCTGTATAATCATTTTTATTATTATTTCAATCATTCTATAAACCTAAACGTTGATCCTGTTAAAAACTCTATTTTCTTATTTGTTTTTGTAAGAGTCTCATTTGTTCTTGCGTCTGTTACATTTGTTGTAGGGTTTGTTGTAGTTGCAATTCTTGTTGTTCTTTCTTTTTTAATCTTAAATTGCTTTAGCTTATCAATTTCTAATGCTATTGCATACTCTATAAGGTTAATTACATCCCCTATTGTAGTAAACCATCGTCCAACTAATTGTAGGATATTAAAGGCATTTCCTTCATTACCTAATATAAAGACTAACAATATCCCCCTCCTTTTAAGAACTGTTTTATGTTTTGCGGACAGAGATTGGGTGGCATCAACAATAATTTTCACTTTTTAATTAATGTTTCTTAAATTTCTTGAAAAATCTTACATTTAGTTTAATAACTACTACGAGAAATAGCATCAATCACCCCTCTTCCTTCTTCATTTAGTATTAATCATTTTTTATTTCATCCATTCATTTACAAAAATCCTCATTTCTATTGCCCCAAGTGAGGAAATTAAAAAAATCGTATTCTTGAAATAAGAAAAGATGAAATCATTAGCTCATTTCATGATGAGCAAAGAAGCTTTAGATTTTTAACAAGAGATTAATTCGATAATTATCCCTAATTTTTGCTATTATTTTTTTTCTTATCTTCATAAAAATCCACAAAAACATTCCTTTTTGAATCAACTTGAGCTAAGAATACATCATTTAATGATTGGGCTCCTTGTTTCTTTATCTCTAACATAAGCCATTTTTTCGAATAGCCCAAAATTGATAAGTTTTTATTTAAAATATGACCATCGACTATCAACAAACTTGGTGCTTGTTCAAGTGTCACCTTCACTCCAAGTAAACGAGGTGTAATTGGCTCTAGATCTGTTTTTTTCATAACGCTTAGTTCCCCGTTCGTTTCTAATATTGCCATTTCAATATCATCTACCTTAAATACTCCTTTTTCTCTTAGCAACATCATTAACTCATCAATTGCAATATGATTTTTCTTCATGCTTTCTTCTAGCACTTCTCCATTATTAATGACTATTGAGGGTCTACCATCCGTTAATCGTAAAAACTTTCTTGACTTCATTCCCAAAAAACTTAAAATAATTGGGATGAGTCCCCAAATTGCTAAGGAAACAACTCCATTCGAAATTTGAATATTTTTATCAACAGACATTGATGCGGCTATCGACCCTATAGTTATCCCTACAACATAATCAAAAAATGTGAGTTGTGAAAGTTGTTTTTTACCCATTATCCTAGTTAAAAAAAGCAGTAAAATAAACGCTATAAATGAACGAATTATTATTAATACAAAATCATACAATATAAGTCCTCCATTTTCTAATTCATAGTTGATTATGTTTTTTCTATTATTGGGTAATCATATGTTTGATATTCAAAAAATTGGAGGATTATCTAAGATGATTATTAAATGGATTTTGCCAGTATTTCTTTTAATTCTTTTATCAGGATGCTCAAATATTACTGAGGAAAAAGATTTTTCTGAGAAGATTAATTCGATTGAACAAGCTTTAAATGATCAAGATTGGAAACAATTAAAATCACTTGGTAACGATTTAGAACAGCAATATCAGCAAAGTCAATGGAAAATACAATTAATGGGAGATGAAGACGAGTATGAAAGCTTACATGAAAGTATTAATCAATTAATTGTGGCAATTGAAACGCAGGATTTAACAGAGATTAAATTAGAATTGGCAACTATAAAAACATTTCTCGAAGACATTTATTCACTATAAGAATTTAATTTGAATGAATAATGTCTCTATTTACGAATTAAGCTGTCTATTACTGATCTAAAAGCTACCAAGAGATTAATAACGGATATTGTTGGTATGGAGACAGCAAAAGCACCCTATAGTAGATTGATAAATCAAAATATTACATTGTAAGTAGTATAATATATTCATAAATGTTGGCTTATTCGTAGGATCTCAAAGAAAGCACGGAGTACCGGGATACTTAAACAAAAGGGCACAGACTCATTCCATTAGCATAACCGGTCTTGACCCGTTGAGAAAGCGTGCAGTATATGAATAAAAGTGTAGTTAAGATTCACTCCTCTATTATGCTTTAACGTTGCTATTTAACAATCTGGCACTTAAATGAAAGAATGCGCACATCCTTTTTCAAGAATGGCGCTCGATTGTTGAATAGCATTTTTCTATTGCATAGTATTTTTGTACTGCGCAGCATATGACTTTGTTTTAATAGTTGTTCTTAAACATAAGAAACCGTCTGGACACAATAACTTCAACAAAAAAATTTAAAAACCTTTTTCGATTAGCATTACCTTTAAGCTCAATAAGAAAAGCGATTCTTATAAATTTTAGGATCGCTGAAGCGCTCCTAAATTGTTAATCCAATGTTTTAGTTTTTTAATGTAGGGGTACAGCAAACATTTCGGAAATTTTGTACGCTAAGTAAAATACGACATGTAAAAAAGCCAAATACCTTTGCGTTAAGAATTTAGCTTGTGTAATTGATTAATTTTTATTTAAGGACCTTAGTGAATTAGCTGGTAATCTATTTGAATCAAATAATATTCTCCAAGAAAATTAATATGTTCCCATCCTAATGGTGAGATATGTGGAAGTAATTCTTCTTTTAGGACATCATTTTCTTTTTATGTTCGGAAAGTCATTAATAGAAGAAATGGTGGTATATAACTTTGCCTCACTTATATCTCTTAGCCTTGGTGCGAAACGGAATCCTAACAAATGACTTAATCCAAAAACTCGATCGTATAACCGGCGGTATCATCAGTGTAATGCTCTTCAATTGAAAGGTCAGATTCATGGTGTATTAACCCATCTATTACATGTACGGCATCCCTTGCATTCGTATTGATTAATTTTGCATAAAAAGAAGAGAACTGATCACTTGTAAACCAATAAATGGTTGTACCTTTCCCAGTTCATTAATGTGGGTTTGAGTCTGCATCACTCTATTTTTATATATTTTTACTTTTCTTAAGAAGTTTAGATTCTCCTGTTCGTTCCCATTCTTCTACTGTTTCATATGCTCTTTCAGGAGAATACCCTTTCCCAACAAGAACTCCCATTAGAATAAATTCTTGTAGAATATGTGTAGCATTGATACCTCTTTTAACGTCCTCTAGCCCCTCATTAACTAAATATTCGGTGTGCTGTATCCACTCATCTGGTGTCTTACCAAAAACATCTGTATTACCATTTCCATGACCTTCTTCCGCATCCAGTGCATCTGCTTTGGTAACATGAACAGTCCCAAATGGATGGTTAGGTGGAGCATAAATCGAGTACAGTTTTAGCGGACTATTCCCTGTATTAGTTAGATTATGCCATGTTCCGGCTGGTATAAATATTGCAGAATCATCATACACATTTCTCTTTAAGTTTAAATTATTTTTACTCTTTCCCATTTGAACAATCCCATGTCCTTGTTCAATACGTAAGAATTGATCAACATCAGGATGCATTTCCAAACCGATATCATCGCCAACATCGATACTCATTAAAGTAGTTTGTAAATGTGTTCCTGTCCATATAGCAGTGCGGTAAGTATTGTTTTGCTTTGTTGCTTCATTGATATTGATGACAAAAGGTTTTGTTCCATAATCTTTTAATAGAATACTTCTATCATCATTGAAAGAGTGATAAGAGTAAAATCTGCTCTCGTTAGGAAAAGTCCAGTAACGTGGTTGTATACCATAGTTATACCTTGGTGCATTAGCATAATAAGAATATTGATTTGGATACATATAAGGATTATTGTACATTTTACCTCAATCCCTTCAGAGTTTATAAAGTTATCCTATGCACTTGTTAAGAAAGTGTACTTTGAGATAAGTATACTTATTTAATGAATTATCTTTCCCGATTGGTGAAAAGAGGTAATAAGGATCTATACAAGAAATGAACCTGCACAGCTACACAGACATAAAACATAAGATAAGTTGATGGTTAACAAAAGGAGGACAAATATGTATTCAAATAATTCTGGTCCACAATATTATGATTATTATCGAATGCCAAATGACATACAACTTGTAAATGATATTCAGAAAGCCATAAATGCAGAGTATAGTGCTGTTTCTTGTTATAAGAAATTAGCCAATATGGCACCTACAAAGGAGGAAACGAACAGAACTCTTGAGATACAAAAGGATGAAGAACGTCATCTCGAAGAATTCAGCAGAATTTATAGAAATATAACAGGTAAAAAACCATCTTATCAAATAATTGAGGAATGTCCAGAAAATTATAGTTCAGGAATAGAATTTGCTTTTAAAGATGAACAAGAAGCTGCTGATTTTTATTTAAATATAGCTGATAAAGCGAAGGATCCAATTATTAAAGAAAGGTTTCGACGTGCAGCTGCAGACGAACAAAATCACGCTGTTTGGTTTTTGTCTTTTTCAAATAATCTAAAGGTGATAAACAACCATCGGCAAATTAACAATTACGGTGCTAAAGGAGCATTGAGTGTCTCAACATTAGCTTTACCTCAAATGCTGACTTATGCCCTTCAAGACGAATACCTAGCTCAAGCAAGATATGATAATATTCTAAGAAACTTTGGATATATACGTACATTTGCACAAATAAAAGCAGCTGAGATGAGGCATATAAATGCTTTATTACCACTTTTTGAACGTTATCAGGTACCGTTACCTGAAGATAAATCGCAGTCATTCGTAACAACTCCAGAAAGTATCAAGGCAGCATATGCTGCTGGGGTTCAGGGAGAAATAGACAATATTTCGATGTATGAAAGGTTTCTATCACTTAATATTCCTAGTGATATTCGAACCGTTTTTTCTCAACTACGCAATGCCTCTTTGAATCATCTTGCAGCATTTGAAAGAGGTCTTGCAAGAATTTAAATAATCGATATTCTGACAATACATTAAGATTTAAAAAGTATAGAAGGGGATTCTCCCCATCTACACTTCAACTTTATGCACCCATTAGTTTAACAAAGAACAACTAGAAAATTAAATGCTTTTTAGTATCTTTGCTGGATTTCCAGCCACTATTGTATTGGCTGGAACATCTTTTATAACAACAGATCCAGCAGCAACAATTGAATTATCTCCAATCGTGACTCCAGCCAGGATTATGCAACTTCCACCAATCCATACATCGTTTCCAATTATAATTGGAATGCCATATCCACGCTTGTTCCTATCCTTGGGTTCGATTGAATGACCAGCCGTATATATCCCTACATTGGGACCTATCATACAGTTTTCACCAACCCTAACTTCTGCCATATCTAAAATAGTGCAGTTATAACCAGCATAGAAATTATCGCCAACGTGGATATTGTAGCCCAAGTCGCAATGGAAATTGTGTTCAATACTAGGATTAACACCCACAGTACCAAACAAATTCTTTATAATTTCCTCTCTTTTTTAGAAATCCTCTATAGCACTATTGTTAAATTCTTGAACAAGTTTATGAGCACGAATATTTTTTAATTTTAGTTCCTCTGTTCCTCGTTCATAATAGATTTTCTCTTTATCGTTCATACCTAATTTTCCCTCCTTACAGTTAATACAAATGTTACCATAATCTTCAACTAAATCTCCCTCAATATAGAAAGCGAAACAGCCCATTTTCTCCAGTTTTCTTAGTATTTCAGAATAAGTATTTATTAGTTTAATTTGTCTCGTTATGGTTCGATTTATCTAATAAGGATAAATTTGGATTGCTGAAGCAAAAAGACCTATACCTCATTAGCCTCCAACTTGAAAAATTTGGTGGATGAGTAAAATTATGATCGCACTGGTGGATGTCCACATTTCTCATGGAGGTCAACCCTCCCATGCCTCACAGAGTCTTCGCTCTCAAATTCCTTCGTCCAACCTTTCCATGAGGTGGATGTCAGTCATGCTGCCCCACAGGGTCTATGCCCGAAGTTTAGTTGCTTTGCTGACTAATCCGTGCTTCAAATGTTTGAGACTTATAAACTAGATTTACATACTGCTAAACTATTCCTTCGGAATTAAGCTGCTATTTCTATATCATTATTAGTTTTCATATGAGGGATGTCCTTTAACATTCTCTCTTCACTAAACTCAAATTTTTTCTTTCCTATGGCAAAAAATATCCGAATTAATTTATTACACAAAGCAATAAGTGACTGCATTTTCTTCAATGGATTATCTGGACGCTGCGTATAATATGTGTGTAATGCTTTAAATGCTGAATTTTTTGCGACAAGTATCATACAAACCCTAAACAAAAGTGCTCGGAGTTTTTTTCTTCCTCTCTTAGTAATGGTTGTTTTACCTTTGTGTTTACCAGAAGTATTCTCTTTTAGACTTAGCCCTGCTAGTTTAATAATTTGTCGAGGATGAGAATATTCATTGAGATCTCCCACTTCAGCGAAAAATCCTGCTACTGTGTCTCTCCCCACACCCTTTATAGCCAACATTTGATGAACACCAGGTATTTTGTCAATCAAACCATCAATTTTTGAATCTAATTCTTCGAATTTTAATTGTATTAATTCATATTTATCAATTAATGTTTTTAACTCTAACTTAGCCATATCAGCACCTTGTCGAAGTCCGATGGACTTATTAGCTGCTTGTTTTAATTCTTGAATTTTACTAAGCCCAACACTTCGTGTAACAGCTTTTCTTAAATGAATTAGTAATTCCTGATCAGAAAATTTAACTAGTTCATGAGGTAATACATATAGCTTTAAAAATTGTAACGCAGCTTTTCCATCCCACTTTTTAAAGACTGTAAGAAACTCTGGAAAATACCTATCTATCCAATTGTGAATTTGACCTTGAACAGTTTGAAGATCATCGGTTAAGAGATCACGAATTTTTTTAGCCACTCGGAGTTCTGCATAAACCCCTTGTGGAATTGTAGGTTCGGCGTATCTCCCATCCTTGACTAACTGTGCAATAACTTTAGCATCCTTCACATCATTTTTGGTAGGCGAGTTATCATCTAATTCCTTAGATTTCTTTACATGAAGTGGATTTACAGCCACGAACTTTATACCATTTTCTTTAAGATTATGTGCTAAATTAAGCCAGTAATGACCAGTTGGTTCCATACCAACAATTACTTTTTCCATTTCTTGTTCTTGCATATTTTGAAAAATCCAATTCAAGAAAGTTGAGAAACCATCTTTTGTATTTTCAAAGTAACAAGGTTTTCCAAACTCAATTCCTCTAAAATCTTGAGCTCTCGCAACGTGCTTGAACTTCGCAATATCAACACCTATAATAAGAGTTTGAGAAGTAATTTGAGCAATTTTATTGTTTTGGTTATAATTCATTTTAGAAGCCTCCTGGTTAATAAGTTTGTCCTTTTATGCCTGCAAGCGTTGGACTCTCTTATTCTATCAGGAGGTTATTTTTGTACACAAACCTCATTTTCATTCATTACAGGAATGCTGCCCCGTTAGTTCAACAAGATCCACAGAATCATGTGTATACTCTAAACAAAACTTAACATAATGCAATGCTATAGGCATACAAAAGGATTTGCAAATTGAAGAACCTTTTGTATGCTTATTTACTATCATTTATAAAACAACTTACAACTGAAATTAGTAAGCCCACAAATGAAATTGTCAGACCAAACTTTGTTCCAATTAAATAGCCAAATCCTGTTGAACTAAATGCCAATATCATTGCAATACCTAAAAGTATTATTGCAATTCCTAAAAGGACAATTTTCATATGCTACCTCCTTATCAGATGTTATAGGCACTAAAAAGAATCTTCGACTAGAAGATCTTTATAGCTGATTGTTCAATTAAAGGGACCCTTTATGGGGTTTATGCAAGTTTTATAGTTACCAAGTTAGGTAGTTACGAAAGACTAAAAATCCAAGTAATATAAAAAAACCTAAAATTATTATCGCTTCTATAGTGTGTTTTTTTCTTCTTTCTTTTGTTTCATACTCTCTTTATATTTTTGTTGTATGTTTTTTTTTTATGATCTAATTTCATTTGGAAGACACCCTATTAAAATGCCGAGTAAAGAATCCTTTTTTCTTTTCTTTTTGTGATGCAGCAATTTGTTCTTGAACTTCTAATAATAACTTTTTTGTTTCCTGAGACCCTCTTAATGACTGAACTAACTTCAGGTTACGATCGTTTTGATTGTCTTCAATTCTTTTCAATTGTTCTTGGATTTGTAAATTTTGAGTAGAATGTTGCTTTGCTTGTTTTTCAAGAGCAGTGGTAACAGCATTTGTTATTAGGGTCATAACCATGACTTGGCTCCATTTCCTCTATGCCATTATGACTGGCACCTTTTGTTTTGGTACTTCCTATCATTTTTGTGACGGACTCAAGGGTCATGACGACACACCTCCAATAACTTTTTTCGTCATGTCATCATGGCATACCTTTATTTCATTATCTTTTCTATGAAATGATCAATTTAGGTTTAAAAAACTGGGAACTAACCTTGATAATTAATACGTTAGAGATTTTTCGCTGTTGATTCAAAAAGTAAATAAGGCTCTCGTGTTATAAGCCCATTATAAAGGATCATTGTTGCTAAACCGGTCCATGTTCAATTAAAGCATCTAGTAGTTCAAAAATGAATAATTGTATTTTACATGATATACGTTCAAAAACATATGATATAACCAACAGAAAGGAGACAACCTATTTATGGGACATGACCGCCACAGGCACCAACATCACTACGGAATAAACCGTGAAGGAAGTAAAAAAGGATTAACTATAGCTTTAATTATCACTTTTGTATTATTAGAATTTATAGGAGGGCTTATTACTAATAGCCTTGCGTTATTATCCGATGCTGGACATATGCTAAGTGATTCTAGTTCATTGGTATTAAGTCTCGTTGCTTTCTGGTTTGCTGCTAGACCATCATCCCCAAATAAAACGAATGGATTTTATCATTTTGAAATTTTAGCAGCCCTTTTTAACGGTATGACTCTTTTTCTTATGGCTGGATGGATTGTTTACGAAGCATACGAAAGGATTGTTGAACCATTCATTGTTCATCTTGGCTATAGCATTGTTCAAGCCTGAAAGGATGTCACCTTTAACATTTCCAAACCATGATTTTTTATAGGTAATTTATTCCTAACTAATACCTCCTTTCTAATAGTATGTTCTACTAGAACAATTCCCATTATTGACTTATAAATAACGGCATAGGTATGGTTAAATACTGATAAAAAGGGGTCTTCAGACAGAAGAGTTTTCGGGATTTAACTTTTTACGGATAAACGCGATACATAACAATAGTATCGGTACGATAATTTGTAATGGGATATGTAAATAGATCGTAATAAATTCCTTACCAATTTCTAAGGCATTAACAAAATTACTTCCATATAAGAGTGATAAAGGAGTAATAATGGTTCCTAATCCAAGGTATACAGAACGAACTTGTTTTAACTTAAATACTTGAGCAATACCAACAGCAGCACCAAATGCCCAACCACCTACCTTAAAAAACACACCTGCTACAATCAGTAAGATAACCAATACATCAAATCGTTCAAGAAAACCGGCAATAGAAACTAGTCTTACTGATGCATGAAGTGGGAAGTATTGTTTCATGTGAATTTCCGGACCTAAAACAGAAATGTTCATGATTGTATTAAATGTTAACAAAATACCCCCAATCAAGATTACAGCAATCCCTACCTTTCTAACATTTTGTTTTTTGTTTAGAAAAGGGAAAAACATTGTTATGATAACCGACTCTCCAAATGGAAAAGTAATTGTATACGGAAAAACTTCTTTTAATACCGGTTTTACACCATTACCTAATATAGGAGTAAGATTATCAAGACTGAAATTTTCAACACTTAATAACAGAATCCAAATGACAATAAGTGCAATCATATAAACTGGAAAGACAACTTCCCCCATACGACCAAATGTCTCAACACCACCCTGTAGACAATAAACCATTAATACCATAAAGCTTCCAATTACGATAACAATAGGAGTTTCAACTAAGATCGTTGAGACAATCAATTCCCCAAAATCTCGGCTAGCAGTTGAGGCAAGATAAATAAAATAAAGGATATAAATCAAAATTACTGGGTATGCAAGATACTTTCCAATAATTTTAGGGATCATCTGGATTAAAGTATCACCAGGATAATACGCAGATAATTTCGTATAAACGAACATTAACACCAGACCAAATAACATTCCTGTTCCAATCGTTATCCAAGCATCCTGCTTCGCCCCTGAACCTAACCCAAATATCATTGCATTTCCTATTTCAAAACCAATAATCACATAAAAAAGTTGGAGTGCACTTATTTTTCCCTGTTTCATATAGTCTCCTAGAATGAAAAAGCTTTCGCTTATTCCAAATCAAAACGAAATTTTATTTTTTTTATTATTACCAAATGCAAATACATTATGCTAGTTGACATAATCGCAATTATAGGTACTGAAAAAGGATCTTCTAGTGAAGAGCCTTTTTTTCTGCTTGTTAAATAAAGTATCGCACCCGTTAGCCATCCATATAGTAGAAATATCACACCCTATAATTGAATAACTTAAGAAATAGATCCCGCTCTAAAAAATTCCACCATGCTATTTACAACTATTAACATCCCTTTTAATTTTGTATTATTTGTTTCTATAAGAGGATATAAAAACAGAAGTTATCTCATTACATTATTGGTCCATAAAATTCTGTATAAAAGGACAATCTCAGCTTCTTCAATACCCACGGGTAGTTCACCATTTTCACTTCCAACAGAACTCAGTTCGTTTTTAGTAGTGCCTACCCATGCCACCAAATAAACAGGTTTACTTTTCTCTAAAGTAACCTCTTCGCCTATTAGCTTACTGAAAGATGAAGATGTCATGTGAATTGAATAATTCGTTGTAGCAAGCCCAGAAGGTATACCAGTTATCAGTTTTAAAGAATGATTTTCGTCATTAATATTACTTATTCCAAAAGAAACGATGCTATCTTCAAACTTTGTTTTCGATTCATCCGAAGTAGTTAGCAACGCTTCATTAAGTTTCCCGTTTTCATACACCTCCACGGCAAATTGTAAATAATCATTTTCCTCCAAATTGCCTTCCAACTTAAAAAATTCAATTTGCTCTACCCCTGTTTTACTTATGAGCAATCTTTCTTTTTCACTCATATTATATGGCTCAATGGTTATTTTCGAATTTGATAACGGTTTTTCGTTTTCGTTTTCTACACCTACGCACCCAGTTAACAACAAAGTAAAAATTATAAACAAACAACATCCTATAAAGTTTCGCATTTTTACTCTCCCAATTAATCAATGATTCCCTAATTATTTCTAATTTCCCAAATTAAATTTTGATTATTGTGCTAAAGCACCCGTTAGCCATCCATGTAGCAGAAATAACACCACAGAAAATGAAAATTTGTCGAACTGCCATACTTATTCTTAATCAGTCAATCCAATCCATAGTTCCATTAATTTCCGATCACTCTATTTTTTTAAACGAAAGGGATGGGTCTTCTTTGATGTTGTCATTTTTCGGAGTTATAGACGTTTATTTTCATAGTAGTTTAAGAACAATCCTTCACAAACTCTATGTTTATTTTAGCATAGAAATCACAATTGCCTTTTAGGTTGTACCAGAATGAACATAGTAATAACAAACCTTTGTACATCCTACTTCTCACAACGGCATAGTTATTGTCATTATGGTGTGATTTGCTATGCGATTTCATCTATTAAAAACCATTTACCCTTTACATATAGAAAATAATAAGAGACCAAATCTCTATGCAATTTGGTCTGCTAATTGGTCTCTTATTTCTTAGGTTTCTCCACAATAACGGAACTACCTACAAGGATAGTAAGTCAAGTCCTCTTCATTTTTCTACAATCATTGTTGCAATAGGCTATTTTTTAAATATTTTCACCAGACCAAACGTAAAAATAAAGAGTAGAACAAAGATCAGCTTTGGCTCAAACAGCGGATTAAAGCTTGTTTTTTGGGGAGTTATTTCATATACACCCATTGGCTTAACTGAAAAGTATCCCCCGCCACCTTCTCCTTGATTGGGATTGCTCCTTTCCCCCGAAAAACCTCCACCTCCTCCAACATAGTAATTAACCTTTGCTACTGGAATGACACGTTTATCTGCGTGTTCAATTGGTTCACCAAACACTAAATTCACATCAGTTTGTTTTGTAAACTTTTCAAATATTGTTTTGATAGGTGAGTCATAGCTAAAAGACTTGTCCATTTTATCTGGCCTTGATTTTTGCTCGTTTTCCACTGATCATTCCTCCCTTTACGTCTCCCACTTTATTTGCTGCTCTCACAAGTTCCTGTTATTTTGCTGAGGATTTCTTTACTCTCTGTAACATATTCTCTAGTTTGATTGTTATTCATCTAATAAATAGTTAGCTAATTCCAATCTAATTTACTAACCATTCATAATATTATAATAATAGACTGAATAGTGTTATGATATGACTGAAATGGGTAAACACCTATTACAGTTTAAAATCGATTGACAGGATTCTTTTTAAATGAAAGCTATTATCGCAAAGATTGTTGAGTTTCGAACAAAGAATGACTATACGTTTCACAAAGTCGATTTTTACCGTTTGAAATCAACATACGTTTAGAAAGTATCCTAAAAGAAATAGGAGGTTATTGAAATGGCAAGCCAAACAGGAGCGATCGTCCAATATTCATTGGATGCATTACTAGAGGACCCATTCTTTTTACCGAATTTGCATGACCGCGCAAGAAAGCAAGCCTTTACATCTTTAGCAGCAATCCTTTCTACACCTAATCATGTACATAAATCGTATTTACGAATCCCATTGGATTCAGGAGATATTGTTCGCATTCCCGCTTTTCGGGTACAACATAATGATACTCTTGGACCTTACAAAGGTGGAATTCGGTTTCACGAATCTGTAAACGAGGATGAAGTCGTTAACCTTGCCGCTTTAATGACATTGAAAAACGCACTTCATGAAGTTCCTTTTGGTGGAGGAAAAGGGGGAGTTGCTATTAATCCACGGAATTTCACGGAGGAAGAGCTTCATTTAATTTGTGAAAAATATGTTCGATACTTTAGTGATATTCTAGGTCCTGACAAAGATATTCCTGCACCTGATGTTGGTACAGGTGACCGTGAAATGGACTGGATGATGGCAGAATATAAGAGTATTCGTCCGGGGAAGCCTTACCAAGGAAGTTTCACAGGTAAGAGTGTGATAAATGGTGGTTCGTTAGGAAGAAGAGAAGCTACTGGTAAAGGGGTTTATTTTACCTTTCGATACATGTTATATGATTTTCTAAAGGAACAGAAAACATGGTTGACTGGTCATATTAATAAAAACATATTTGCAAAAACAGCGTTATCAGTTGCTGACCGTCCACTTAAAATCGCTGTCCAAGGTTTTGGGAATGTTGGTTCTATTGCTGCACTTGAGGCCTACCAATGTACATATTTACAAAATAAAGTGGTAGCAGTAAGTGACCGAAATATTACCTTATATAACTCAGATGGCTTAGATATTCCTGCCTTGATTGAATACATAGGTAAAAGTGGTGGAGACTTACCTACAATCGAAGAACAATTATCTCAAAATAATATAAAGGCCGTTATCCTTAATCGTGATGAGGTTCTCCAACTAGATGTTGATGTATTAATCCTTGCTGCATTAGAGGAGCAAATTCATCGGGATAATATGGAACAAATTAAAGCACGTATTATTGTTGAAGGCGCAAATGCACCAGTAACAGGAGAGGCTGATAAATATCTGAGTAACAAAGGTGTAATCATAGTCCCTGATATCCTTGCAAATGCAGGTGGAGTTATTGTCTCTTATTTTGAATGGCTGCAAGGTAGAGAAACACAATTTTATAGTGAAGAAGAAGTATTTACCCTTCTCTATAACAAAATGAAATCAACGATGAATATCATTCTCCCTCAGTTTTTCGGTGACCCCTTTTCGTTGCGTGAAAACTGTTATATTCATGCGGTTATGAAGTTATGCACGATTTTGTATCGTCAAGGGAAATTGTATTAAACATTTATAGAGCAACATCTAAAGGGAGAAATATTCTTCCTTTAGATGTTGCTCTTTCCGCTACTTTATTGAGTCATCTTCCTTAAGCAAATGTTTCCTCTTTCCTTTTTATCAGTTTTTGAAATTCAGCTAAATCCGTTGTATACGAACCGATCGTTGATTGGGTATCACTATAAAACCCATGAAAATCAGATCCACCAGTTTGGATTAATTGGTATTTCACGGCTAGTTCTTTTGCTTTTTGTTTATCCTTTTCCTGATGTAATGGATGGTTTACTTCAATTCCTGCTAAGCCAATTTCTTCCCATTCCTTGACTCCTTCAAAATTATCAAACTGTCCTGGATGAGCTAAAACTGGAACACCTCCTGCTTCACGAATAGCCTTAATCGCATCTTGTACAGGGATGTATTCGATTGGCATAAATGCAATACCAGGTTTTGTCGTTTCATTTCCTCTTGAGAATAAATCTTTATATAGGGTACTATAAACGCTATCTGTATATCCTTTATCTATAAGTGCATGCATAATATGCTGTTTATAAACAACTGATCCTCCTTTCGCATATTTTTGGACATGCTCCCAAGTGATGTTGTAACCCGCTTTGATGATTTTTTTAACCATTTGTTCTGAAGTTAAATGGCGCTTTTCTACCAATGGCTGACAAAGTATTTGTAGGGCCGGATGCTCTGGAATCACATACAAACCTAAAATATGAGCCCTCCGATCACGTTTATGATCATATGCTGATATTTCAATCCCTGGGATCACGTTCACCCCAACAGCTTTCCCTAGTTCACATGCGGTGTGTAAGCCTACTGTTGTATCATGATCGGTTATTGCAAGATGTTCCACACCATTATTTTTTGCAGTCAAAATGACCTCTTCGATTGAAAGTGAGCAATCAGATACGTTTGTATGACAGTGAAGATCAATCATTTACATTCAACTCCGTTCGAAAACTTATTCCATGTCGTATAAAACCTAATGAATCATAAAATGCATGTGCTCCCGTTCTACTTTCATTACTCGATAGCATAAGTTTATAACAACCTTCTTCTGCAGCAATCGTTCTTACTAACTCCATCATCATTTTTCCGATCCCGAGTTTTTTATGTGCAGAATGAACAACTACGTTTTCTACAATCGCGAATTTCGCTCCACCATGGCCAAAATTATCACATATAAGTAAAGAACATGTCCCGATTATTTCACCATCTTCATTTATGAATAGATACACTTTATAGAATGGATAACTTTTGATTTTATTTAATAGCTCCTTCCCCATTTTTAACGATAAAACCTGTTCCTGATCTAACTCTGTTAATAATTCTATGTAAGACGATAAATCACTTTGCTGTAGTTCACGAAATTCCATTGACCACACACCCTTTATCGTTAAATTCGAGCAACATCAGAGAGTGAACCTTGAGACAAATTATATTGTTGATCGACAACAGTCTCCATAAATTCAAGATCATGAAAAATACCAATCATACTTGTTCCACCATTTTTTAATTGGAGAATCATATCTTTAACGGCCATCTTCGATGTGTCATCTAGTGATGCTGTAGGCTCATCTAATAATAAGAGCTTCGGTCGCTTTACCATCGCTTGTGCCAAGTTTAATCGGAGCTTTTCCCCACCGCTAAATGTTCGCGGGTATGAATCCCATAATTGAATTGGAAGTTTAAAATGAGCTAATATTTCTTTTGCTTGTTCTCTTGCAACTTCCTCAGCTTCGCCCATTTCAATAATTGCATTCATAACAACTTCGCGTGCCGTTACTCGTGGCATAACATTTAAAAATTGAGAAACATAGCCGACTTCATTTTTTCGAATCGCTAACATTTCTCTGTCTGTTGCTTTTACAAGATCAATAAGTCCATATTGTTCGGATTGATAGTGGATTGAACCATCTGAAGGTGTATATGTACGATAAATACTTTTTAAGATTGTCGACTTTCCTGCACCACTTTTTCCGGTTATTCCAACAAACTCTCCTTCATTTAAAGAAAAGTTGATTCCATTACATCCGACGATTTGCTTTTCAGATGATTGATGCATAATAAATGTCTTTTTTAGATCTTCAACTTTCAATAACATGCTGAGCTTCCTCCTTTGCTAAACCTTCCTTTTCAAGGAAAGTGGCTACATCATTTAATTCTTCAATCCTTACTTCAAGTGTTTGGCGATCCCAATTCCACCACTCTATTTCTAAAAGTCTTTTAGCCGTTTCAGAAGAGAATCGTTGTTTAATAGGTTTAGCCGGCACACCTACAACAATTGTGTATGGATCGACATCCTTTGTCACAACTGCCCCTGCACCAATAACGGCACCCGTTCCAATTGATATCCCTGGCATAATAATGACACCATGACCAATCCATACGTCATGACCAATCATCACTTTATGATCACGCCGCCAATCAAAAAACTCATCATCGTCAGTCGTACTTAAGCGATATTGAGCTTTTCGATAGGTCATATGATGCTGTGTCACTCTCCACATCGGATGGTTAACAGGATGAATACGAACATGGGAAGCAATTGAACAAAACTTGCCTATTTCGGCATATATGATTTGATTATTGCCAGCTGTGTAGCTATAATCTCCCAAAATGGTTTCCTCAATCGTTGAATTAGGTCCAATCTCAGTCCAACTGCCAAGCGTACTTTTCGTAATAGTTGATGTTTCATGAATCGTCGGTTGTTCCGATAAGTTTTTTTCACTCAACTTTAAAAGTCCCCTTTATTGAAGTATTTTGGCAGCAATTGGTTGTTGGTAATTCATTTGACAAACGGTTTGTCCATTTACCATGACTGTTTCTAAAATAGGTCGGCGTTCATCCTCACTTATTAAAAGCAAATCAGCTTTTTTCCCAACTTCGAGTGAACCTACCTCGTCATTTATTTTTAAAGCCTGTGCTGGATTCAAAGACACCATGTTACACGCCATATTCATTGGTAAACCTTCTTCGTACAATTTAAAAGCAGCATGTAATAATGAAGAAGGATAGTAATCTGAGCATAAAATATCAACTAACCCCTCATTAATAGCTTCCATTGCAGACACATTATTGCTATGGGACTTTCCGAGAAGCGCATTCGGTGCGCCCATAACAACATACAAGCCCATTTCTTTTGCTTGTCTTGCTACCTCAAGTTCAATCGGAAATTCACTAATCGTTGCTTTCCACTCTTTAACAAGTGCTAGCTTATCAACTGTGTCGTCATCATGTGAAGCAATTGGCACATGAGAGTCATTTGCTAGATTAGCTAGTTCTTGAATGATCATTGGGTCAAGCTTTTGTTGTAATCTACTTTCAGCTATTAATAGATTCGCTTCCTCTTCAGAAAGGTGACGATGTTGCATTAATAATCTTTTATGCACTTCAATATCTCGGAATTGTCCTTGACCAGGTGAATGATCCATAAATGAAAGTTGATCAATTTTCCCTTCTTGAATAAGCTCTTTAACTCTTGATACTGCGCTTATGTTCGTAATTTCATAACGCAAATGGGTTTTATGGCGAATAAGGTGTCTTCCATATGAAAATCTTTTTATATCCTCAACCACATTAAAAACCGTTTGATTTTGCCTTGTCTTTTTCTTTGCATTTTCCTCTAAAAGAGATAAAGAATGATAAATTGTTGTTATTCCTTCTCCTACCAGCTTTTTTTCAAGTTCAAAAAAAGAGATTCCCATTGGGAAATTGCTTGATGGCCGTGGTTCCAGTTCCATTTCAATCGCATCACTATGGGAATCTATTAAGCCAGGCAAAACCCATTTTCCCTCGGCGTTTATATCTTCTTCATGAATAGTATCGGGACTTCTATCGATGATATTGACAATTCGGTCCTGTTCAATCTCAATCGTTCCATTTTTTATGACTTGATAAGGAGTAACAATTTTCGCTTGATAAATTTTCACTTTTTCCACCCTTTCTTCTCTTTTAGTTAGTGTTCAAAAAAGCGGACTAAAAAGCCGAAGTTCAAAGTCTTTTTCCCCTTACGTTTTGAACCGTTTAAAAAGTCTTTTATAGAAGTGAATGTACTAATAATTGAGAGTATGGGTGCTGTGGATCTTCTAGAACCTGATCGGTTAAACCATGTTCGACAACTCTGCCATTTTTCATAACCATCGTTCGATCTGCTAACATACGAATGACTCCTAAATCATGTGAGACAACGATCATCGCGACATTTAGCTCACGTTGAATTTTACGGATTAGATCTAATACTTTTGCTTGAACGGATAAATCTAAGCCAGTTGTCACTTCATCAAGAAGCAAAATCGGTGGGTTATTTGCTAATGCTTTCGAAATTTGTACGCGCTGTTGCATGCCACCACTAAAGTTTTTTGGTAATTCATCCATTCTGTTCGTTGGGATTTCAACATGTTCTAGTAGCTCAGAAGCACGTTTTCTTATATCTCCTACATGTAAGGTGCCAGAAGCAATTAACTTTTCTGCAATATTTCCGCCGCTAGAAAAAGACATCTTTAACCCTAACCATGGATTTTGATAAACCATTCCCATTAAGTAGTTACGTATATAGCGCTTTTGCTGAGCAGAGACAGAAAAAATGTCTGCTTCACCTTGATTATATTTAGAGATAGTTGCAGTCCCAGAAGTAATTCCCTCATCAAAATATAAGCTTTTAACTAATGAACTTTTCCCCGAACCGCTTTCTCCGACAATTCCTAGTATTTCGCCTTCATATAAGTCAAAATGGATGTCTTTACATGCCCAAACACTTCCACAAGATGAACAATGATTATCTTGACCCTCCATTACTTCTGAACTGTTGCACTTTATACAACCTTTTCCGTAACGAACGTTTAAATCTCTCACTTGTAATAGAGGTTTTTCGGGTGAAATGTCGAATTGATTTTTCATTATGACTTTAGCCCCCTTTCCTTTTGCTTTGAATCACAATATCCTGTATCTGAACATTTATAAACTTTCTCCCCAGTTTCACTACTGTAGATTTCATCTAAGTATGTTTCCTTACTTCCACATACATAGCACTCCAAGTTTACAAAGGTCTCTACTTCGAATGGGTGATCATCAAATTCTAATGGCTCAACATCCGTATATGGAGGTATGGCATAAATCTTCTTCTCTCTTCCCGCTCCAAATAGAAATAACCCTTCTGCCTGATGTAGCTTTAGCAAATCGTAACGAGGAATTGGACTTGGATTGAAAATATAACGTTTGTTTACAAGACTAGGATAGTCTGCACCAATTGTAATCTTCCTCCACCGAACAATATCTTCATATAATCTTAGCCACATACTGCTATAATCCATTTCACCATGTAGTCGTTTCGTATCCTTCTCTCTAGCTTCTACACGTCTTAATGGCTCCGGCATTGGTACCTGAAGAACTAAGATTTGATCTTCACGTAACGGCACTTCAGGTATACGGTGTCTTGATTGAATTAAAGTTGCTTCTTCAGAAGAATTTGTTGGTACTACGTTTGTACAATTTTCTACTAGTCGTTTAATACTAACAGCATTCACACTGTCATCATGACCTTGGTCAATAACCTTAACACAATCACCCTCGCCAATTAATGACAAGGTAAGTTGTAAACCACCTGTTCCCCACCCTCTACCTATTGGCAATTCTCTTGAAGCAAACGGAACTTGATAGCCAGGTATAGCTATTGCCTTTAACGTAGTACGACGAATTTCCCTTTTTGATCCTTCATCTAAAAATGCATAATTATATGTCTGTGCGAGCTGTTGTTCCATGAGTATTGACTCCCTTCTCTTTTAAGAGTGACTAAATGTTGCTTCTTGTTGTGTATTTTTGTTTGATACAGGTGCGGACTTTTTAGCCTGACGAATTCGATCAAGCATCGATTGAAATGTAATATAATGAGGTAATTTCAAATGTGAAACAAACCCGTTTGATTCAACACTATCAATATGCATGAGAACGAATTCTTCATCCTGTGTAGGAGATGAACCTGGCGTTGCTAAACTCCGCTCTAATATAGCCATTGAAATTGCCTTTACCTCATTTTGGCCAAACGTCAATCCGTAACCTAGCATGAACTCAACATCACCTAGGTCATTCTGTGTGAAGGAGTTAATCGTCTCGACTTCCGTTAGCATCACCTCACCAATGTAAAGGTCATCCTCCTCATCACCAAACGGATAATCGATGTGTAACTCACTATAACCAACTCGTAATTCTCCAATTGTAGGATGCACAACCCCATATCCCCGCATGCTCGAATAGGCCATTGCAGTCATTGCACCTGTCTCACCTCTTGCTAACGATTGAAGTCTCGCTGAACGTGGTGCTGGGAATGTGAGCATTTCACGTGTAATATCAAACGGCTCTGTCTCTATCGATTCACGATTAGCTAATAATCCTTGCTCTCTTAATAAGTCAGCTACCTTTTGTATAGATTGAACAGTTTTAGTACCAGCTTTTTCTTTTGGTGAATTTATTGATTCTAAAAAGGATTCAACGGTAGCGCATGTTTCATTTCTTAAGTCGAAATTTAACAATCTATGTGTATAGTCATATGTAGGACCTAGCAGTTGTCCTCCAGGAATATCTTTAAAAGAAGAGGAAATTCTCCTGATTACACGCATATCACCTGGTTCAACTGTTTGAGAATAATAGTTCCGCGGTAACGTAGAACGATAAGCCCTCAACAAAAAGGCAGCCTCTGCAGGATCTCCTTCAGTTTGTTTCAACGCTAATGCTGCATACTCAGGTGCATACAGACCTCCTTCTCCCATCACTTTATCTATTAAAAGTCTCATTTGACTTTCAATTTGCTCTGTACTTACAACTTCTTTGGCGTCTTTTAAACGATAATGTTTTACTAGCTCGCTTGCATGTTCGATTGCCTTTTGTCCACCAGTAACCGCAACATATCCCATTTATACACACTCACTTTCGATTATCGTTGTCCTTGGAAGTGCCACAACACTACCTGATTTGCTTACTAAGATCATATCTACTCCTAACGGAAACTCGGCGTTCACTATTTTCCTATCGATTAGCCATTGTGGCGATAAACCGTTAAGATAAAGTGTCCTACTAGTTTGAATACCAGGTCCCTTAAGTTCTAGTTTTTGCTCATATTCTGGAGTAACTGATAAAGAATCAATCACCAATATAATAGTCGTACTTAAATGAGGATCCTCTAACGTTCCAAATTGCACTTCTCCCATCACTTTCTGAATGTCTTCATTCGAGAGATGTTTTTCAATAAAGAGATACTGTGCGTCGTTACCTTGACTTGATTTACTATACGTTCTTCTACTTATATGCGATTCTGCAGTTTGAGCATTATCTGCTATCACATGAAACGTAACCTCTCGATCTACTAAAGTGTAAGCTAGCGCTACTAATGATTGAGAGATTCCTGGGATTTCCTCGATTCCTAATAGGCTATCCTTTATACAGTTAATTTTCCCAGGCCTTGCCATACAATCTAATAATTTCCGATAAATATCTTGTGTATCATGAACAAAATCAAATGTTTTACACTCAACTTTTAGCATTGTAATCCTCCATTGTGTCAAAATTCACTCTAGAGCTAGACACCATTGCTAATTCTTTTTCATGTCTACTCATGATTTTCTGCTCCTCTTCTTCAAGTAAAGGAATCCAAGTATGTATTGTTGATAATTTAGCATTGAAAGCCGCGTCTATGATCGCGATTTGGAGAGCACGCGTTGGTTCTTCGCCCATAATGACTCCGATTCCGTACATGCCGTCAACTTCAACAACACATTCTGTTACTAAAACCTCTCCCATATAAAATGGTTGTTTTGAAACAGTATCACGGGTTTTCATCATTACAAGGCCTGTTGTCGGAGAACGTTCAATATGAATTGAATTTGTTTCCTCTACCTCTTTTGCAAGCTGACTAATAAGTTCACAACTTCCTTCAACAAGAATTTTTGATAACCTAGATTTTTTCATTTGTTAACCCTCCAATCAAATTGTTGTTATACTCAATCTAACTTGTTACCAAGTTGCAATGGTTAAGGGCATGTAAAAGAATTATTAATTTATGTAAAGAGGTATCAAAAGCGCAAGCGCCTGTTCAGCCTTGGGCAAATAAGGGACTAATGAATAGAAGGTGTTTTTTAAGTCGAGGGACTAGGCATCCGATTTTTCCGAAGTCGGACTGCTGGAGCTGGATGTCGAAGCGCTTATCCACAGTACAAGAATTTTATAATTTCCTAAATAATAAAATAAGCGCCGAATAGTTCGGCGCTTTGTTGATTTTAATTATCGAGTATTGAGATGTACCTTGATTCTTGTTGCTACTATTTCCAATAAAATAGCAAAAAATAAAACGAAATAAGTGATGGTTCCAACTTCTCTGAGATCAAGGTAAAAACCACTGGCCATGAACATATCAAAACCAATTCCTCCTGCACCAGCTGCAGCACCCATGGCTACAGCTACCCCAAAGTTGATTTCAAAGCGTAAAAACGTCCATGATACCAGATAGTTTATTGTAGAGGGAATAACTGCTTGAAAGATAATTTGCCACCATCCTGCCCCACTTCCACGTAGGGCCTCAATTACGCCTTGATCTAACTCCTCAAATGACTCAGAATAGGCTTTTATTAAATAACCAACAGAGTGAAAAGTCATCCCAATAATCGCTGCTACACTACCTAAACCGGCAGCCACAGCAAAAATTAACACCCATAGTACAGTAGGTACCGCCCGAATAAATGCTACCGCACCCTTAATTATATTTGAGAAAGTCCTTGATGAAGATAGATTTTGCGCTGCAAATAATCCTAGGAAAAGCGCAATAATTGCACCAAACAAGGTTGTTAATACAGCAAGTCCAAGTGTAATCGTCACCTGATACAATGCATCACTAAATGTAAAATGGCTAAAGTGGGCCTCTGTTAGCATCACTTTAAAGTTTTGAACGGTTGCTAGTAATCCACCAAATAAACTTATATCCTTGTAATCAAAACTCATAAAACCATAAATCGTTAAAATGACTAACATACCTAGCGTTAATCGTATGACTAATCTTGCTTTGTTCAACGGTTTAATTTTAATTGGTTTAAAAATGTCAGAACTTTCACTCACAATATTTGTTGGATCCTCTATACTCATTATAAAATCACCCTTCTTACATAGTTTGATATATATTCTATGAGTAAGATAGAAACGACAATGGTAACGACAACAAGACTCGCTGAATTATAATTGAGACTTTTATAATAAAGATCAAAAGAAAAACCAATCCCTGTTCCTGTTAAAATCCCTACTAATGTGGCACTTCGAATGTTCGTTTCAATCATAAATAATATCCAACTAATCATTTGCGGAGTACTAGATGGGATAACCGAATGGATAATAACGGTAAAGAAGCCTGCTCCTGTTGCTTGTAATCCTTCAACAGCAGCAGCTCCTACTTCATCAATCGTTTCCATAAACGCTCTCGTCAAAAAACCAAATGAGACAAAAAACAAGGCAAAGTAACCTGTCAAAGAGCTTTGTCCAAAAGAAAAAAGTAAAATCATTGCCCAAGCTGCAACATCAATGTTTCGAAATAGAGTAGCTATTCCCCTGCTTACTATCGCAAAGAAGTTGTTTACCTTTGTTGTTTTCGATCCAGCGATTGCAAAAAAGATGGCAAAAACAGCTGCCACTGTTGCCGAAGCAATTGAGATCAATAACGTTTCTACTAATTTACTTAGAATCGATGAAAGATTTTCTAAGGATTCCGCGTTTGGATAAAAATTAGCAAATCCCCATTGAATGGCTTTTGGGAAAGACAAAAATCCTTCATAGATATTAAATTGAGTGATCATCATTGCTCCATATGTTATCGCTAAGAGCAGGATGATTACACTAGCAGATTGAAGTCTTTTCTTAAAGAAAAAATTAGATTGCATTACGACCACCAACATCCATGATCAATTCGCCTACTTCTGAACCATAGATAGCATGTATTTGATTTGTAGTGAGATGATCTGGTGGACCGTCATACACAACTGCCCCTTTACTAACACCGATAATTCTGCCTGAATATCTCATGGCAACATCAACTTGATGGAGATTAACGATAACTGTAATACCCATTGAAGTTGAAATATTTCGTAAATGATCCATTATCACTTTTGAAGAATTTGGATCAAGAGAAGCAATCGGTTCATCACATAAAAGTAGTTTAGGCTTTTGGATCAATGCTCTCGCAATTCCAACTCGTTGCTTTTGACCACCACTTAGTTGATCACATCTTTTGTACATTTGCTCTTCTAACCCTAACAAGTGAAGAATGTGAATGGCTTCTCGTTTCTCTTCCTCATTATACAAACCTAATATGCCTGTTAGTACTGACTTATGGCCAAGCCTTCCATGCAATACATTTTCAATCACACTTAGACGACTTACAAGATTATAGTGTTGAAAAATCATCCCAATTTTCGTTCTAGCTTTTCTTATATTTCTTTTGTTTAAGGTTAACAGATTCACATTATCAAAGTTTATTTCCCCATCAGTTGCTTCTACCATCCGATTAATACAACGAAGGAGCGTTGATTTCCCGGCGCCAGACGGGCCGATAATAGAAACAAATTCTCCCTCTTTGATAGAGAAACTAACATCTGACAACGCCTTTGTTTCTTGTCCGTATTGCTTTGATACTTGTTTTAAACTAAGTAACGTCATCATTGTCAACTCCCTTTTCCAAGAATCATTACACTCTATTTAGAAAGCTCACGAATTGGATTGAACCAAGAATCTTCTACCTCTACAAATCTTTCATCCGCTTTTTTCGTAAACAAACCTGTATTTTCAGAATCCTCAGGAACGAAAATTTTCTCATTATTTGTTATGTCATCTGATGTAAATACTTCTTTAATTGAATTAAAGTCTTCTTCACTTAATGTTTCTTTATTTGCTACGAACGGTGCATTTAATACTGGAGTAACGGAGATGAGCACAAATTCTTCATCAACTACTGTATTAAAAGGTTCAGCAGCATCCTTCTTCACTTTATAAACTGAACCTGGTTTATTTTCTTCACCAGTTGCAACCTCGACATAATTATTTACACACGTATCACAAAATGCAGCAATATCTGCTTTTTCACTAAGGAGATTTACTGCTGAACCTTGATGTGACCCTCCATAAAGAACTTCGCTAAAGAACTTTCCACCTTCTAATAAATCTTCTTCTTTTAAATCCTTATATTGATCCATCTCACTAAAGTGTGAAATAATTCCTGCTGATGGAACCTTGAATCCAGACGTTGAACTGTTTGAAACAAATGAAAACTTCGTATCAACAAGGTTATCTATTGAGAAATCTGCACCATCCTTATACTTCTCTTCGTTTCCTTTTTTCACTGCTAACCAACTATGATACATTGCATCGTCTAAAGTTCCAGATTCACCACTTGGAACGACTATAGGTTGTACTTGATCATTCTTAACATTTGCTTCAATATATCCTTGAGCACCCATAAATGCTATATCTGCATTTCCATTTGCAATCGACTCGATTGCGATAATATAATCTGTTGTTGTTTTATGCTCTACTTTTTTACCAGTAGCGGCTTCAATTTCTTTTGCTATTTCATCACGTGCATCCTTTAAATCTGCACCAGATTCATTTGGATACCATGCGATTGTTAACGTATCATCACTTTCTTTTCCACTTGCAGATGATTCAGTTGAACTATTGCAAGCTGTCATAATCGTTGCCATAGACATTACAAATAGTAATAGTAAAAGTTTTTTCATTGTTTTTCCCCTCTCAAATTTAAAACGTATTTTTATAGAACGTAATCATAAATCTCATATATGTACTTGTTATCTCCTATTAGACAACACCTCCTAAAATTCCACTAAGCATTTATGCATGTCACTTCTTACTCTTGCTACACTGTACTCAATAGGTGCGCCACTTGGATGATGCATAATGCTAGCAATTTGCACAATTGGTATATTTTCAGGAATTTGCAGTAAATCAGCATCCTTTAATAACGGCAAACTCGCTTCGAAAATTGATTTGGAACGGATTGGTCTAAAATGATAGTGCTTCTGCAGGAGGCTATATAATGAGTGAAAGCCTTCAAAATATGACTCTAGGTGAGGTACTTCTATCTCTGGAATAACTGTCGTTGTAATTGAAATCGGCCTGTCATCTACAAATCTTAAAATCTCTAAACGATAGACATGGCCATTTTCCTCTATCTGCAAATTGGTATACTCTTCTTCAGTTGGCATACACTTTTCCCAGTTAACAAGCTTACTTGTGTGCGTAATTCCTTGGTCTTCCATGTTATCTGAAAATCGTGTTTGCGATGAAAGGACATATTGGATTGGTTTGGGTAATTTATTTATATAGCTACCTTTTCCTTGTAGCGGTGTGACCCAACCAAGATTTGTGATTCTAGCAATAGCTTGTCTAACAACATGACGGTTTACAGTAAATTTTCGACAAAGTTCATTTTCTGATGGTATCTTCTCATTTTCTTTGTAACGACCATTTCGAATATTTTCAATGAGAAATTCTGCAATCTTCAAATGCTGAACTGAATCTTCCCGAACATTTATCATTCTCCATCATCCTTTCTTCCCGAACTCTCACTTATCAATCTAACTTATCAACAAGTACCTTGGGTTAAGATAATGTAAAAGTGTTTTTAAGTTTTGTAAATGTTGTAAATGGAAACATTTCAATTATGAAGAAGGTATCTTTTGTTTTTCACAAAAAATGTAAAATTTGTCAATTAATGAGTAGATAAAAGGAAAGGAGTTGTAAGGAAAATGAAAAAGATAGGTTGGATTTGTGTTTATATTGGCCATTAAGATTGGAAGGATTTTTGCATGACCAAATGAGATATCATACCAAGTAAACCCGTTAAAGAGATGTTTTCGTTCAAATTTGTGAACTGAGAATAAAAAGAAGGAAGGGAGGGTTTGATTATGCATTAACTGGTTTTACAAAGGACGGAGAAGAAACAGAGGTACCATTTTATGCAGGTAGGACGTTCGAAAGGATATATGTTTGAAAGTAGCTACAAAAGGAAGCTATGTTGAAACATGGGAGAAGTACAACATGTCCTCGAAAATCAGTTTTTTACAAGCAAATACAATGAGTTTGTCCTCTACCTACAGATGTTTCTTTCATTACATTCTATATAGTTCTCTTTTTAAAATCTAAATCACTAGGTAGATTAAAATTCTCGAATAATTTTGGGTTTTTGGTTTATTATAGTAAACTATATTAGGTTATTAGTAATATTTAACAATAAACCCACTATACATATTGCAGGCTTTTTTCAAAAGTATTAAGAGTTTTCATACGCTCCACACCAATCAAATACATGTACGAGGAGGAAAAAGAATGAATCAAGAAAGTTCTCGAGATAAGTTACGGGTTATCTCGTTTGATCTAACATTTTGTTCATTCAGCTTTTTTCTTACACCGGTTATTTAAAATACACTATTACCTTCATACTCATTCAAAAAAAGAAAACATGTGCCTAGGCACATGTTTTCTTTATTAATACTTTATACTTTACTACCTATCTGATTGTAAATAATGCCTTAGACCAAGGAATGACTTGATCTAACATTTGATTAACTGAATCCTCTTGCACAGCATGTGGTTTGAAGTCTGTACCGTTTTCAAAGTCAGTGAATAATGATAATGCTGGGTGAACACGAACGTCTGCAACTAACAATTCACCTAAAATACCACGTAAATGTTCAGCTGCACGAGCACCGCCTACTGAACCATAAGATACGATACCAGCTGCTTTGTTGTTCCACTCTACACGTAAATAGTCTAATGCATTTTTAAGTGATCCTGTAATAGAGTGGTTGTATTCTTGGACAATAAATACAAATCCGTCTTGAGCTGCGATAGCTTCAGACCATGCAGCTGCGCCTGAAGCATCTGCGCCTGCTTCACCTAGTAATGGTAATTTGTAATCCGCGATATCGATAATTGTATAGTTTGCATCACCGCGTTTATCTGCTATTTCTTTTACCCATGAACCAACTTGTGGACTTACGCGTCCTTCACGTGTAGAACCCAAAATAATACCAATGTTTAATTTCGTCATTGTTTCTTCCTCCTCTTGTTTTGCTCCAAATAATTTATTTAAAAATCCCATTTGATGATTTCACTTCCCTTACAAGTAATCTTTTTCTATCGTCAATGTACTACGTACTGTATCAATTTATTCGCGTTTAAGCTAAAACTAATCAAGCTAGGTTCATTAAGCTGCTGGATTTACTTCTAATTCAACTTTGATTTTGATATCTTTACCTACTAGTACGCCACCTGTTTCAAGTGCTGCGTTCCATGTAAGACCAAATTCTTCACGATTGATTTTTGCTTCTGCTTCGAAACCGTAAACCTCTACACCCCAAGGATTTGTACCTTTCCCACCAAATTCAACATCAAATGTTACTGGTTTTGTTACACCCTTGATTGTTAAATCTCCAGTTACTTTGTAGTCATCACCATCTTTTACAATACTAGTAGATTTAAAATCAATTGATTGATTATTTTCTACATCAAAGAAGTCAGCTGATTTTAAGTGATTATCGCGATCTTCGCTACGTGTGTTAATGCTCGCTACGTCAAATTTAAATTCAATTGAAGCTGTTGCTAAATTTGTTAAATCTGCTGCTTCAACGTCTGCTGTATACGTATCAAATTGACCTTTTACTTTTGATACCATCATATGTTTTACTTCAAATCCTACTGATGAGTGTGATTGGTCTACTGTCCATTTTGTCATTTTAAAATTCCTCCACTATATTTTATTTAAATCTCGAATTCGAGATATATACGTAAAAAAATGATTAATGCGTCTATTTCTGATATTTACCTTGAAATCAATTATCTTTCCTTCGAGATAAATTTAACATATATCACCTTTGATTGTCAACACTATCCTTTTAATTATCTATTTCATATACACATGTAGTTAATATAAATACAACTATAAGAAGTTATCAAAAGAGCCAAACCAAAATATATCAATGGTTTGGCTCTTGTTCGTATTTGATTATCCATAAAGGTAGTTAACCTTATAGCCACATTACAATTCGATCTTAACAAACTTCCGTTTCCCAACTTGTACAACTAATCCATCTGAAACAGAAACTCGTAATGCTGTATCATCTATTTTTTCTCCATTTATTTTTACCCCTCTATTCTCAATCATGCGACGAGCTTCCCCTTTGGAATTGAACAAATCTAAATCAACTAGAAAATCTATTACTGGTGTTTCTATATTCCCTTTCCATTTAACCACTGGCATCTCATTAGGAATTAATCCTTGTTGAAAGATAGAGATAAATTGCTTTTCTGCTTTTTCTGCTGCTTCTATTCCATGGTACATTCTTACTATCGTTTTCCCTAAAAGCATTTTTGCATCTCTAGGGTGTAGTACACCTGACTCCAAATCATTTTTTATCGTATTAATTTGATCAAGAGTAAAATCTGTTACCAATTCAAAATATTTATTCATTAATTCATCTGGGATAGACATTGCTTTCCCGTACATTTCTTGTGGGTTTTCATCAATACCAATGTAGTTTTTCTTAGACTTAGACATCTTTTCTACACCATCGAGCCCCTCCAATAGAGGCATAAGTATTGCTACTTGTTTTTCTTTACCAAACTTATCTTGAAAATGTCTTCCCATTAAAATATTAAAATGCTGGTCAGTTCCCCCTAATTCAATATCACAATTTAACACAACAGAATCATATCCTTGCATTAAAGGGTAGAAAAACTCATGAAGTGAAATAGGCTTTCCAAAGGCAATTCTTTCTTCAAAATCGTCCCTTTCCATTAATCTTGCCACTGTTATTTTACCTGCTAATTGAATAACATCTTCAAAATTCAACTTTGATAACCACTTTGAGTTGTAATGTAGTTCAACTTTATCCAGATCAACCACTTTTCCAAACTGTTCAAAGTATGTTTTAGCATTGTATTTAACTTCTTCCTCTGTTAATGCTTTTCTAGCAACTGACTTTCCTGTTGGGTCTCCAATCTTTCCAGTAAAATCCCCAATCAGTAATTGGATAATATGACCGTTTTCTTGAAACTGTCTCATTTTCTTAAGAACAACTGTATGACCAAGGTGTACGTCTGGGGCTGAAGGGTCTAATCCTAATTTAATTTTAAGCGGCCGGTTTTCCAGTACAGATTTTGCAACTTTAGCTTCTAATTCTTCCACTGGAATAATATCTTGTACGCCTTGAGTGTATATATTCATTTGTCTCTTTACTTCAGTTACCTGTTCTGCTGTTAATTGTTTCATTCCCTCACTCATTTTTTCATTCCTCCAAAAATACAATATAAAAAAACATATCCCTAACATAAAAGGGACATGATTTTGCACGCGGTACCACCCTTGTTGGGGATTTAAAATCTCCCACTTTATCAAATAACGGTTCACAAGTCTCTGTTAGTAACTATTTATTAACAAAGAGAGCCTCAGGAATGTAATTTGTGTCATATCTATGTGTCGAATAACACCACCCAGCGACTCTCTGGGAAGTGGGATAACTACTACTGGATTTCCTATCATTGCTCTTTTCCGATCCAAGTGTATGAATCAAAAACCACATTCTCTAATTACTTTCCTTAACAACTTTGACATACTCTTTTGCTCGTCTACAGTCAAACTAGAAACAATCTCCACTTCACCTGTATGGAATCGAGGATATAACTCTTCCATTATTTGCTTACCCTTATCCGTTATCATAACGTAAGTAATTCTCCTGTCTCTGTTATCCACTTTCCGAAAACAAAGTTCTTTTCGTTCCAAGGTATTCGTAATATTACTTACTGTCGCTTTTGTTACCCCAGCTGACTCTGCTAATTTTTTTGTTTCAATCGGATTACCTATCCATAAATCATAAAGTATTGAAAATGAAGTCCAAGATAGACCATACTCAGATAAAACATCTCGTTCCATTTTATTTCTTAAGCCCTGTGCAATTCGATAGATGTTTGTTACAACAGCAATTGCATCCAAATTTAGCGAGTTAAGTGGTAATTTAGTTAATAGGTTGATTGTATCTTTCTCTTCAGGAAGTAAATTCCCATCTTCATTAAATGTATGAATAGTAACTACCTCCTTTTAATTTTCATAATCGTTAGCTATGAAACGATATTAACAAAAAAAATAATTAGATGCAACAAAGAATCTAATGGTAAAAATTTAGATGTTTCATTTCAACCTGTCATGCTAACATAATAACCTCAACTCAATGCATCTATTACTTTAAGTGGAATAGTTCAAATACCTACATATTCTTCATCTTTAAGTCTGTTACTAGGTAACTATTATATTTTGAAGGTTCTTTTTCATACCCTTCCCGAAGAATAGTTGACCAGTCTGTAAAATTAATCATTGTGTCAGAAACATTTGTCGTCTGATCAACGCCCCCTACAAAGATTAACTTTACTCATACCTTTTTTAGCTATAAAGAGGGCAAAAATCTTTTCTGCCCTCTTCCGTATCATAAGTTTGCAAGGTATCTACATACTAACCAGCAGTTCATGTATGTTCACACATATAGAACTTATAAATTCTCCCCATTGTTTGCAATGATATCTTTATGTAAATTCCAAATTCACCCAATTAGTATGGTCATTCTAACAAAAAATAAGAAGTTTTTATAAGATAATAAATGCTCGTTGGGGCAGTAATCCGTTTTATTAATTACGGGTCTCTCCACTTTTTTAAAACGAATGAGATGGGTCTTCTTTGATATTGTCATTTTCGGGGTTATTGAAGTTTATTTTCATGGTAGTTTACTAATAAGTTTGTTTTTCATAAAGTTACTTTTCACTTAGTTTAGTGTAAATATTTTGAACGAAATTCGTCATTTTCTCATCGTACTCAGGGTATTTATAGCCCAATAAGGATGAAACTTCTTTGGTATAGGCTCTAAACATTTCACAACATAACTCAAAGGATTCCCAAGACTTTTTATAACCAGATTGCGAGAAGGTTTTCATTAGTTTTTCTAACTCATCTTCAGGAAGATACTTACCAATAAATTTATAGTTCTTCCCTACACTAAAATTAAATCCATCTCTTATACCGATTTCCCATGACATCATTCGTAAAAGTTCGGGACGAAGAATTTGATTGAAATGGTCCAATGCATAGAAAAGCTCTTTTCTAAATAAGCCTTTTGCAACATAAGTTGCTACACTCCAAAATTCATTACAGCAATCATCAAACTCACGCTCAAATGGTTTTTTAATCCAATACTTCTTGTCACTTGCAACAATTTTTTCATTTAATCGATTGTCTTTGTCAATCAATACTTCCACTAAACCATCTGAATCAAAAAAATAAGAGTCTATTTCATTTAGAGGAATCAATGTCAAATCAATCTTTATGCCATCATGAAAATACATGATATAGCTGAACCAATTTCCTAACTCTGGTGGAAAGAGCTCCATATCTTCTGGTCTTTGCATAAGGCTCTTTTCTAAAAGTTTGTTGCTCTAGTACGAATAAAAATCGGCTTTTGGATTTTTATTATCTAAATTGAAGCGATCTCCAGTGGGATATCAGAGTCATTTAACGAAAAGAGCACGAAGATAGGCTGAATACGTAAAGATTTACTTATTACGAAAAACAACAATCTTTGCGAAAACAGCCTTGCATAAAAGTTAGGTCACCAAATATTTCAAGCCAACAATCATCTTTCTTATAAGACTCAATATCTGTTACAAAAATGGAAATATCATAATCTTGAAAATCATCTTTCGGAATATTTTTGTTTGTTCTGGAACCCTCAAGAACGGATAATCTGATTCGATCATCATTCATAACAATATTTTCAAAAAGAGTTATCATCTCATTTTCTTTACGCATTTAATTCCCCTCTTTTCAATACCATAACATTATTTTAGATTACCGTTTATTGTAAAATAATTCTGTTCCGTTTATTGAATAGATTGCTATGCACTATGCAAAGTTTTAAGTATTGCACTCGTTATTTAAATAAGAGTTGTAACGAAGTGTTTAGCACCACCTGAATTTATCCATTATTTAAGGATTTTTTGGGCCTATTACAGTCTATAATTCATTATTTTCATCTAAATTTCTAATTTTCTTGTTAACATAGAAACTTGAAATAGCAGCAATTATTATGAAGAAAATAAGCATTCCTCCCATAATATTAATAAGTATAAACGGGCTTTCGATGATTAAATTATCCATTATGATTCACCTCAGAATATAGAATTAGTTTAGACAAACTTATTAAAAATAGCGCTTATATTTGTTAACTATAAGACGTTCTTTACCACTAAAAGTTTCAATTTTTCATTTTCTTTTTCTTAAATAATTTACTATTCAATATCTTGTTCTATTGCTTTATTCGATAAATATCCTTTAACGAATTCATCCTCGAAAAAGTTTAACAAATGAAAGTCTTTACGCTAATATTTAAATAAAGTTATTAAACAATTAAAGAGTTCTAGGGATAGAAAATACGGATTGGTGAATGAATACACACTAAAAAACATTTACGATTGAACTTAAAACACAACATTAATTCATAAAATATCCCCTTTTATAGTTCTATACTATACCTTAAAAATTCATTTCATTTGGTTTAAAAAGACGTATGGTTTGAACGATAATCATAAGAGAATTTAACGTTTAATAAAAGCGAATGGAATTCAAACGAAGATACGAAAAAAGAAGTGGAAGGACTTTGGACGAAAAGAAAAATATGTCGTTTCAGAGAATTATTTAAACAGAGAATTTTCAGTACACGCCCAAATGAAAACGGGTAACAGATATAACCTTATCTACTATTTCACGGAAAGAGAATCTATTTATCTACGATACTAGACCTTTACAACAATGAGTTTATTTCATATAAAATAAGTGAAAGAAATGACCTTAAACCTGTAGCTGATACAGTAAAAGAAGCCATAAAAAAAGAGATGTGAAAGGACTTCTATTAAGGATTCCAGTGCACCTCAAGTAAGATATAACAAACTATTAAAAAGATACAACATTAAGCAAAGTATGTCTGGAAAAGGAAACTGTTTATAACGTATGTCTATAGAGTTTTTTTAGCCACTTTAAAGCTGAATGTTTTTACCGATACCAATTTGAGAGTTCGAATGAGGGAAAGAAAGCAGTAAAAATTATATTAAGTTTTATAACAATAAATGTTTTCAAAAAAAGTGAAATACCCTAGCCCTAATGAATATAAAGCTAGGGCTCCCTAAATAAGTGAACCTTTTATTAATTTGCCTACCTGACGGGGATAAGACCAGCAATTAGAAGATCCATTTAGATATTTATTCCATTAAAACACCTTGGAATGAGAGCAACAGTTGAAGGCCATCAAATAATAACTCTTTCCTTCGGATAATGGTAATTTAATTGTGTATTTTCACGGTTAATTAGGAATATAAACGATAAAATTCCAATTCTTCCAATAAACATAAGTAAAATAATGACGATTTTCCCCACTGAACTTAGTTCTGGAGTTATTCCCATTGATAAACCAGTAGTACCAAATGCAGAACTTACTTCAAAGAGTATCTCCATCGTGGTAAAGTGTTCGGTCCTAGTTAGGATAACTGTTGCAAGAAAGCATAGAAATAGAGCCAATATTGTTACAACGGTTGATTTTCTAATATCCTCCTCATGTATTTCTCGCCTAAAAATCTTTATGTTTTTATAACCTCTTGCAAATGAAAATAGGAATAATAGATTTACAGCAAAGGTAGTTGTCCTGATTCCTCCTCCTACAGAACTTGGAGAAGCTCCAATAAACATTAGAACACACAAAACCAATAGTGTTGGTACCGAAAATTCACTAACATCCATCGTAGCTAACCCACCATTCCTTGTCGAGGAAGAATGAAATAGTGCATAAAAAAACGACTCATGCCAATCTTTCCCTTTAAAAAAGTGATTAGCCTCGAAGACTAGAATGGCTAATGTTCCGATAACCATTAATGAAAAGAAAGTTACTGTAGTTAGTTTGGTATACAATGAAAAGTGGAATCGACTATTTTTATTTTTCTTGAACATAAAATCCTTTAGTTCAATTAATACAGGGAAACCAATTGCACCTAATGTTAATAGGATAATGTTTATAAATTGTACAAAATAGTCATGAGCGAACGGAATAAGAGACTCACCCGTAATATCAAACCCTGCATTTGTTGTTGCACTAACCGATGCAAACAGCCCCTGCAAATAGGCTTCTTGCCACGTCGGAAAATAGTTAAGAAAATATGTACCTAAGATAAGTGTACCGATCAACTCAATCAAAAGGATAATTATTAGTATTTGTCTCATAAGTTTAACTAACCCAGACAAATGTGATTGGTTCTGGTCCGTCATAATTAACTTTCTTTCCTTAAGACCAATCTTCTTCCCCATTAGTAACCAGAGGAAAGTACCAAGTGTCATGATTCCAATTCCGCCAAACTGAAGAATAAATAGCAAGAAAAATACCCCAGTTGTACTAAAAGTTTCTGCTGTTGATACGACGGTTAGACCTGTTACACTTATTGCACTTACTGATGTAAACAAAACATCTAAAAAGGTCCAACTCACACCAGGCTTCAATGCAATAGGCAGACTAAGTAAAATAAGAGAAATAAATACGGCGATAAAGTAAAAAGAAACAATGATTTGGGCAGGTTTTAACATATTCTTCTTTTTTAGAAGTTTAATCAAAGGAAGATTCTCCTTTACTCTAATGAAATTAACTAGATATCAGATTTAGTTGAGTAATTTTATTTAGTTTAACAAATTCCACAGTACCTTATGAAAGCTATATACTAATTAGTTAACATCCTATCATTTTTTGAGCAATAATTATTATCAGGCTTTTCGAATGAAAGATCTTTTAGGAATTGAAAAGGTAGCATTCGCTATTCAATCAAAATAATTATCTAAACCAGCCCTTTCTCTTAAACCAGAGATACATGGATACTGCAATTATCCCTTTAATCCTAGAGAGAGAAATAACCGTATTTCCACGTTAATTCAGGTATATTCTCAAAGTTCATACCATAAATCCCTGCAATAAAAGTTATTGGAACAAATATGGAGGTAATAATTGTATGAACTTTCATCACATTATTAGTTTGATGTGGATTGAGTGAGTGAGTGAGAGATAGCTATCTCATATGTCAGCAGTTACTTCTCTATTAGGCATAACCATTTCTGATAACTTCAAAAGATGATCATAAATATCGGAAAAATACTCCCTCCTCACCCTTATACCACTTAAATGATGAGAATTCAACATACGATATAATAAATCACGCATAGGATTAACTGTATGCCTTAGATTCAGTAACATATATCTTGTTCGAATAATTCGGTCATTAAAAAGCTCATTGATTTGTTCAGTGTGTTATCTTCAATTTTGTCTAATTCGTCCTCAATTTTATAAATTAGTGGGAAATAGTTATCTACAACCTTATCCAAAATTGATAAAACACATAAAAGGTATCCCATTTCTCAATATTTTTATGACACAATAATCTATCCCAAATTTGTTTGACTTCGTTTGTTGGCATAAGATGAAAAGTCACAATGAAATTTTCTCCTACAAAAAAATCTAACTCTTCTTTTGAAATTTCCTTTTCTTCTTCTCGTACAATATGTGTAACATAAAAAGTATGATCATCGTAATAATCCAATTTTGGTCGCTGAAGTCTCTGTACACAATCTTCAATAGCAAGTGGATGAAATTGAAAAGTATCAGCTAAATGTTTTACTTCTTCATCAGTAGGTTCATTAAAATCCACCTAAATCCATTTATATTTAGAGAAATTTAATCTAGTTATAGAAACATCTGTTTCCAAATGATTTTCCTTAGTAATTCCACTGGCATTTATCATTTTATTAACATCCTTTAATAGTTACTTCATTAAAATATTATATCCAATCTTTTATAGCTAATCTGTCCTTTTTGTTGAATAGGATCCAAGTATCAGATGTATACTCTAAACAAAACTAGTTTACATAATTGAACTTTAGGACGATTGCTAAAATTACAATCGCAATACTGTACAAACTAGGCGACATCTTTTTTATTTTAAACACTCCTACCCTCTCCCACATGCTAGCAAAAGGAAAAGCGTGATGTCCTTTTTCATTCAAATCAATTTCAGTTATTACAGGAATGCTGCCCAATTACTTTAGATCACTTGAGGTTAGATTTATTTTCATCTTTACAACATTAAATGAACGGAGTATTATATCAATCATAAATGAATAAATCATCTTGATCGCTGAATCCGTATGGAACGGGGGAACCAATTTGTAGTTTCTATTTTGCTACTTGGGGTGAATCCTTTATTTGAAGGTAGGGTTACTTCTTGACCCGAATCCGACAGCTAACTCCGTAAGCGTTAAGGAGAGGATGGTGAAACTTGTGATCAAAAAATAATGACCACGGGGTAATCCTCTGTGGTCTTTTTTCGTTGGAAATTTCTGTTTTTTAAAAAACAAATACTAATAGAAATATAGTTTAAGGAAGGTTTAGTATGAAAAAACCGTTAAAGTTATTTGCTGAATTTGGATTAGGTCGTTCCGGAGGAACAATCGTAAAAGAGTTCCATGTAATAGGGGGTAAAGTAGTTGCTGTTGATAAAGATGAAGCAAAGGTCAATGGATATATGGACTATATAACACATGCTGTTAGTGCAAATGCAATAGTTGAAACCATTCTAAATCAGCTTGGAATTCGCAATGTCACCTTTGGAGATGACAATAAGGACATTGCACGTTTTGAAGAAAAAGGGGTTTAGTATGAATTTAAAATATATTAGATTAAATCCCTCTCAACTACTTGTACTTGTGTTTTTATTTTTTATCATCTTAGGAACGTTTCTGTTGAAGCTGCCTATTTCGACAACTAATTCTGTCAGTTGGACTGATGCCCTTTTTACAGCAACATCTGCTATGACCGTAACTGGTCTAGCTGTAGTGGATACGGGTACTGCCTATACTACTATCGGACAATTGGTGATTCTCATGCTAATACAAGTTGGTGGCTTGGGAATTATGTCTTTTGCGATTCTTATTTTTATGATGTTGGGGAAGAAAATCGGCTTTAAAGAGAGATTGATCATACAACACTCTCTAAATCAAACTTCTCTAGGCGGTGTAATAAAATTAGTTAAAAACTTATTTATATACTCCTTTACTATTGAGATCATTGCTATGGTGATTTTGGCTATTAGGTGGGTTCCCGAGTATGGATGGGGAGAAGGAATGTATTATAGCCTTTTCCACTCTATATCAGCTTTTAATAATGCAGGATTCTCTATATGGCCAGACAGTTTGATGGGATATGTAGGTGATCCATTAGTAAACCTCGTGATAACATTCCTGTTTATTGTTGGGGGAATAGGTTTTACTGTTTTATCTGATTTGTGGCATAAACGTAGCTTTAAAAGATTAAGTCTCCACTCAAAACTAATGATAGGTGGTACTTTCTTTCTTAATTTGTTGGCAATGATTATTGTTTTCTCCTTAGAATATCAAAATCCTAATACGTTAGGGACATTGTCTTCTTTAGGTGATAAACTTTGGGCATCATATTTCCAAGCAGTAACACCGCGGACAGCCGGATTTAATAGCCTCGATATAGGAAGTTTACACGAAGCTACTATTACATTCATGTTACTCTTAATGTTTGTTGGAGCTGGGAGTGCCTCTACTGGAGGAGGAATTAAACTTACAACGTTTTTAGTTATTATTTTGTCAGTATTAACCTTTCTTAGAGATAAAAGGCAAATTACTATAGGAAATAGAGCAATAAAGGATAATGTGATTGTCCGATCCCTTGCGATATCAACAATAAGTATATTGTTTATTTTCTTTGCCGTATTCCTTTTAAATATGACAGAGCCAGAGCCATTTTTAAAAATATTATTTGAAGTTTTTTCGGCTTTTGGTACAGTTGGTTTGTCTATGGGAATAACAGCAGATCTTTCATACACCGGAAAGATAATCATTGTGTTTATCATGTTCTTAGGTAAATTAGGCCCTTTAACCCTAGCCTTTTCACTAGCTAAACCTGGTCATGGAAAAATTAGATATCCAAGCGAAGATATTCTTACAGGTTAATGAATTTATTACCATTTCAGGAAATAAAGATAACGTAATTTGACCCTACAAGCAATGTATTAATAATGAATCATTTATACAAACTTAGTTCATGAGGTTTTGAAATAAAGTCAGATGTTTATTAAAAGATTCAAATTCTTTACCCCTTCGTACATGGATTCTGAAGGGGTGTTTTATTTATACTCTCCTATAAACTTTCATCCCAAATATATATGAAATCATAATGATTAGCACCAGCAAACCAATAGACACCAACAAATCATTTCCATCAGCCTAAAGGTACTGAAATCCATGTTAATGCAAGTGAAAAAAGAAAGATCATTATCCTCACAAACCATTAATTGTGGCTTACTCTATTTTAAAAAACGGATGAGATGAGTCTTCTTTGGTTTTGTCATTTTTCAAGTTATAGAAGTTTATTTTTATGGTCTTTAAAGATAAATCCTTATGGTTCCCCACCGAAAATTGCAACAATAGAGTATCCGGTAAACATAAAAATAAAGAAACTAAAAGTCAAAAACCAATAACTCTATCAGTAATTAAAGTTAATGTTAGGTACCCAGACCAATATCCCCAATACGAAACAGATTAGTGAAAGGTTGAACCATATATTCCTTGGTGTTATTTTTGTATTGATTATATCACTCCTAACTTCTGCATTCTTCCCTCGAATAACTGCAACAACTTTTATTGTCTTTAACGAATGCAATACTTCAAGTTTTTTTATCACGTGTTTTCCTTCTAATCAAACACTATTAGTGCTTTCTTGACAATGTCTGGATTTTCTTCAACGAATGTGAAGGCTTCCTGTACATCTTTTAAAGCAAATTTATGTGTAATTAACCCATTCGATTGAAGTTTATTTTCATTTAATAAAGTAACAACTTTCTTAAATTGATCCGTTTGCAGACGAGAGCCAACTATCGTCAACTCTTTCTTCGTTATCGGCAATTGTGAAATCGCTGCTGCCCGCTCATCAAATCCTAAAACAACAACCATACCTGCAATAGAAGCTACTTTAATCCCTAATTCAAATGTAGAAGGTAGACATACAGCGTCAATGACTACATTTGCTCCTTCACCTTGGGTAAATTCCATAATTTTCTCTTCAATAGCCTCATTTACTGCGTGAATCACTAAATCTGCTCCATTGTCTTTCGCAAAAGCAAGGCGTTCTTCTTTTAGATCACTCATCATGACAGTTGCACCTGCAAGTTTCGCCATTTTCAAAATGCAAATACCAATTGGGCCACAACCTTGGATGAAAACGGTGTCGCCTTCTGCAACATTCCCACGCCACACTGCTTGAGCACCGATTGTATAGGGTTCTGCAAAAACAATTTCGTCCCATTCAAGTGATAGATCGACAGCATATAATTGTTTTTCAGGAAGGACGATAAACTCTCGCATCCCTCCATCTTCATGAACGCCAAATACAGATAGTGAATCACATACATTCGGACGGTCTTTTCGGCAAGCATAGCATTCACCACAATAACGAATTGGTTCAACTACTACATGGTCCCCAGGTTTCAAATATGACACTGCTTCACCAACTGCAACAACTTCTCCAGCGACCTCATGTCCCACCACTCGTGGATATGTAGCAAGTGGATTTGTTCCATGATAAATATGCATATCTGATCCGCAAATGCCCACTCGTTTTACTCTAACAAGCACTTCATTTGCTTCGTTAATAACAGGTTTATCTACATCCAATAAATCTAACTTCATCGGCTCTTTAATTCTAGCAGCTTTCATCTTGACACCCCTTATTCAAATAAACTTGGTAAGAACATAGTAACTTGTGGTACAAATGCCACGATTAATAATACAATCAAACTAACACTAATAAATGGAATAAGCTCCCTTGTGGTTTCCCCAATCGATACTTTCCCAATCTGGGAGGCAACGAATAAACAAACACCAACTGGTGGAGTGACTAGACCAATGACTAAAGTTAACACCATCACGACACCAAATTGGATAGGATCCATTCCTATTGTAGTCGCAACAGGTAATAAAACTGGGAACAATATGACTAATGCTGCAATCGTTTCCATAAAGGTACCAACAAATAGAAGTAACACTATGATTAAAAGAATAACGACAACAGAGTTAGTTGATATTCCTAAAATTAGATCAGCTACCATTTGCGGAATTTGTTCACTAACCATAATCCATCCAAAGAGATTGGCAAAACCTACGAGTAGCATAATAGAAGCCGTGGAAATTATAGTAGAAAGCATAATTTCCGGAATCTTTTTTATCGGCAATTCTTTATAAATGAATATTCCGACAAATAAAGCGTAAATGACGGAAACAATGGATGCTTCAGTTGGTGTAAAATACCCTCCTAAAATTCCATACAAAATAATGACAGTCATTAATAGTGCCCAAAATGCACCAGTGAAGCTTTTCCAAACTTCTTTTAAAGATTTCCGCTCACCTTTTGGGTAGTTTCTTTTAACTGAAATGAGATAAGTTGGGATCATTAAGCCGACACCAAGTAAAATTCCTGGTACTGCACCAGCTAAAAATAAATCTCCTATTGAAAGGGAAGCTAGTGTTCCCACAATAATCATTGGAAGGGATGGTGGAATAATCGGTCCTACCGTTGAAGAGGATGCCGTAATCGCAGCAGAGAAACCTGCACCATAGCCTTCCTTTTTCATAGCTGGAATAAGTATAGCCCCGATACTCGCTGTATCTGCAAGTGCAGTCCCTGAAATACCAGCAAAACCCATTGAAGCACCAACATTAGCTAATCCCAACCCACCGCGTATACGGCCAAGAAGGTTGTTAGCAAACTGAATAATCCTGTCTGTAATTCCACCTGCATTCATTAAGTTACCAGCAAGGATAAAGCCCGGTATACAAAGTAATACGAATGAATTTAAACCACCGAACATTTTTTGTGGAATAATATTTAGCGGAATATCAGCTACAATTAAATAAATGAGGGATGAAAGGCCTAAACCAAAAGCAACTGGTACGCCTAGAAAGATCAAAATGATAAACGAGACGAACAATAAAAGGGCCATTAGACTTCTCCACCTCCATCTACTTCATAAGGATTCTTTTTATTACGAATTAAGAAACCAATTTTGATCAATGAAAAGATCAATAAGAAAATACTCATGATAAATATGGATGCATGTATAACAGACATTTGAAACGGCAGCGTAGCAGAAGATTGACTTTTTCCCAATTGCATAAATGCATATCCTTCTTTCACCATGATTGCACTTAATATTAAAACCGTTAAGTAGATACTAATCTCGTAATATCTTTTCACTGTCCCTGAAAGTCTGCTTATAACTAGGTCCACATTAATAAATTCATTTCGAAGTAATGCAAGTGGTGCCCCAAAACAAATTGCATATAAGAAAAAATAACGCGTTAACTCTTCAGTCCAAATGAAAGAATACGGAAAATAGCGAGACAATATTTGAATCGTTACTATAATAATAACCCCTGCAAAACTTAAAATCGCTAAAAACGAAAGTATTCTAGTTAACCATTTTAAAAGATTCATATGTCGTTTGTCTCCTTTCTAGAGGAAAGGCACTATTGATTTATCTATTGTCAACGGTGCCTATCTACTTTTTTACTCTGTTGCTAAAATTCTTTCATATAAATCGAATTGTTCTTCTGAAAGTGATGATTGGATTGCAGGGGTCATCGCTTTTCGGAAGGCATCTTGATCCACTTCAACAAATTCCATGCCCTCTTCTTTCAATTCTTTTTCAATAGTACCAATTTCTTCATCATATAATTTTCCTCCAAAAGCTTGAGCTTCTTCAGCCGCTTCAAAAACAGCTTCACGTTGCTCATCTGTTAGAGATTCTAATTGCTTATTTCCTACTAAAATATAAATCCAAGAGTAAACATGTTCTGTTTTATTCACATAATCTTGAACTTCATATAGACCACCACTTTGAATTAAATCAACTGGGTTCTCTTGACCATCAATAACACCTTGCTGTAATCCAGTAAACACTTCGTTAAAGTCCATTACTTGAGGTTTTGCACCTGCTTCTTCCCATGCATCCAAGAACAATGGAACGTTCGGAACACGCATACTAAATCCATCTAGATCTTCCGGAGACTTAATAGGCTCAGTAGAGGTTAAGTTACGTGGTGCACGAGTATGGTAATAGAGAGGTGTTAACTGAGCTTTCTCTTTAATTTCCGCTTCGATTTCGTCACCAATATCACCTTTAACAACCGTTTTAACATGTTCTAAACTTTTGAACGCGTACGGAGTTGCCATCAAAGCAGCTTTTGGAGCCCAGTTCTGTAATGTTTCACCCGAAATGACAAGATCGGCCGTTCCACCTTTAATCGCATTAATTGTATCTGTTTCCCCACCTAAAGAGTTATTTGGGTACAGTGTAATTTCAATTTGACCATCTGTTTTTTCCTTAACTAAATTCGCAAACTCTGTAGCTGTTTTATGCCAAATATGATTTTCATCTGCCAAATGTCCAAGTTTCCACTTAATTACTTTACCTTCTCCTGCATTTCCACCAACATCCCCACTTGAACTACAAGCTCCTAAGAGTAACATAACTGCAAGAATGGCCGATAATAAACTTATTTTTTTCATTCTAACTTCCCCCTTATATTTTCATTGTTTCATTAATACTCTTCATCAGTTATTTTTTAAACAAGCATCACCCCCTTCAAAAGAATCTCATATTATCTCCTAATTGAAAAAGGACATGATTAAGATAAGGTAATCCTTCATTCTCCTAAAACACCTACAACCATTGATTCAATTGTATTAGCGTATAATAATGCTTTCTATAAAGGCTAATTATTCAGAATGCCGTAAATAACTTCCATATTTCCACTCATCAACGATGACTAGAAACTGTATTGAGCGAAAATTATACTCCTGAGTAGGCCATAAAACCGCCATCGACCGGAATAGTAATCCCTGTTACGAACCCTGACATATTCTCATCAACTAACCAAATTAAAGTTCCCAGTAGATCCTTTGGTTTACCAAACCGTCGCATTGGAGTGTGGGATATAATTTTTTGAGACCTTTCAGTTAACGATCCATCTTCATTCGTTAATAGTTGCCTATTTTGTTCTGTTAAAAAAAAGCCTGGGGCGATAGCATTTACACGAATTCCTACCTCTGCCATGTGAACTGACAGCCACTGTGTAAAATTATCAATAGCTGCTTTTGCTGCACTATATGCTGGAACTTTTGTCATAGGACAAGGAGCACTCATTGATGACATATTAATCACAGTTGAACCTTTTCTATTGATCATTTTCTTTGTAAATACTTGTGTTGGAATAAGAGTTCCAAGCATATTTAAATTAAAAACAAAGCCAAAACCTTCATCACTTAAGTCGAAAAAAGTCGTAATTTCGGTATTCATTAAATCTTCGGGTTTTATTGTTTCATTTGTCGTTATGCCTTTTGGATGGTTTCCACCTGCCCCGTTAATTAGAATGTCACAAACACCTAATTGTTCAGTAATGATTTCTTCTGCTCTATTGACACTTTCAACGTGTAACACATTACAAGCTATAAAAATGGCTTCCCCACCCGCTTGTCTTATTTCTTCTACTACTTTTTCACCTTTTTCTGCGGTTCGATTTAAAATTGCAACCTTAACACCTTGTCTACCAAGCTCTCTAGCCATTTCACCGCAAAGGACTCCGCTTCCGCCAGTTATAACTGCAACTTTACCCTTTAAGTTTTCGTTGATTCCTAGCATATAGTTACCTCCTGTTCTGATACAGCGACCTCCTGCTTAGCTCTTTCGAACGCATCCCATGCCCCCCATAAATACATAATTCCAAGAGCTCTATCATAAAGCCCATATCCAGGTCTGCATTCTTCGTTCCAAATGTGTCTTCCGTGGTCCGGTCTTGCATATCCTGTAAAACCACTCTCGTGATAAGCTTTCACAATATCACAAATATTTACTGAACCATCACAAGTTCGATGGGATGTCTCAATAAAATCGCCATTTTCATAGATTCTCACGTTCCGAATATGAGCGAAGGGAATTCGATTTGCAAATTCCCTTACCATCTCTACTACGTTGTTATCAGGATTTGCACCTAAAGAACCGCTACATAGGGCGACACCGTTGTATGGGTTATCCACAAGGTTTAACAATCTTTTAATGTTCTCTTTGTTTGTCATAATTCTTGGCAATCCGAAAACAGGCCAGGGCGGATCATCAGGGTGAATTGCCATTTTGATGTCGTTTATCTCAGCGACTGGAATAATTTGTTCTAAAAAGTATTGAAGGTTATTCCATAAATCTTCTTCTGTTACAATTTTGTATGCTTCAAAAAGCTTCGAAAGATGCTCTAGTCTCTCAGGTTCCCATCCAGGCATTGTAAACTCAGGGTTTTTCGCTATTTTTTTTACTAGATCAAGAGGGTTCATATTGTCGACCTTCTCTTTTTCATAGAAAAGGGCTGTAGAACCATCTTCTAGTTCTTTATGTAAATCTGTTCTAATCCAATCAAATACAGGCATGAAGTTATAACAAATAACTTTAACCCCAACCTTCGCCAACTTCTCAATTGTTCGTTTATAATTTTCAATATAGTCATCTCTAGTGGGAAGTCCGAGTTTTATATCTTCGTGAACATTTACACTTTCGACTACATCCATATTTAATCCATACTTGTCACCTAGTTTTTTAACTTCAACAATTTTCTCCATTGGCCACTCTTTACCGGCAGGAATATCATGGAGCGCCCAAACAATTCCCTCAACACCAGGGATTTGTTTAATCTGATCAAGTGTAACGCTATCATTATCCTCGCCGTACCATCTAAACACCATTCTCATCACTTAACCCCTCCAAATACTTTTCTAACTTGTTTATTCAATAGTTTAAGGGACCTTCAATATTCAAGAAGTCTCCTTAAAAGGAAATTATAGTAATAAAAGCTACAATAGATAATGTCCTAACACCTGTAAATTTTCCTTAGACTTACAAAATATAACTTTTAACCGAGATATCAATAAAGGTAGCGCTTACAAATAGATGCATAGAATTAAAGATAATTAAATTACTATTTCTTCAATGTTCTATTTCATACTTTTTAAAGATTTACTTAAAATAACTAGGGTATTCCTTTTTTAGTTTTTCTTTATCAAAAACTACCATTGTTAAGTGTTCTTGTATAACCTTTACAGCTAATTCTGGCTTTTTATTTTTAATTGCCTCTACAATCATTAAGTGTTGATGATAAATGTTATCCCAATTAAAATCGGTTGCTAGTCTTAACATACGGATTCGATTAAAAGGCATGTTCATCTGTTGAATAGCAAACCAAATATTCCTTTTTTTACATCCTTCAAAAATCATCTGATGAAGCTCTTCATCAAGTTGGAATAACCGTTCGTAATTTCTTTCTTGTATACACATTTCTTGTATTTTCAAATTCATCTCTAGTGAGAATATTTTTTCCTGTGAAAAATTTTCGCAAGCTAACTTAATAACAGCAATCTCTAAATGCTCTCTCATGAACCTTGCTTCTTCCACAAGATTTAAATCAATTAGCGAAACGCATGTCCCTTTTTGAGGATAAATTTCTAATAGTCCTTCTTTTGCTAACTGAAGAAATGACTCCCTAACAGGTGTCCGACTAACTTTAAATTTCTCTGAGATTTCTTTTTCGGAAATTTGATCACCTGGCAAAAGAATCAATTTCAAAATGTCTTCTTTTAAAAGAGAATAGATATGATCTCTTGTTGACAGGGCTTTCATTTTCGAATCTATATTCAAATTACCCACCTACTTTACTTAATACACTACCATACAAGTATATTACCATATTAGTATTCATCTGAAAAGATTAATTTCCTCCTTTTACTTGATAAATGACTTGTGAAATTGTTCTTAAATTTTAAAAGTCTATACAAATTGCTTTAAGAGGATTAACAATGACATTTCCAACATATAACATTCTTTGTTTTCCTTCACCTACGGCTTTTGCCCTCATCATCCTTGCCATTAAGTCAACGTCAGAACTTCGGTATCTTACTCTTGCCATTTTTCCACCTCGAAAATATAGTATGAAAAAAGCCTATATGGATGTTATTGTTTATATAATAAAATACTTAGTTTAACTTTTGCATTTTTTTCATTTATCATATTCAACTAAATTGCACTGTTTAAGTAGAAAATTAAAAAATTAAAAAATTAAAAATCCCTTCAAAATAAAGGGATTTCAATCATTACCTTATAACTCCAATTTTTTCACTACCGTCGTTTCACTTGTTTATTTTGTAGTTTTTATGATTAACAATCGTCGTAAGCGGTTCGCCCTTATCATTTGGAATACCGTATTCAACAATAACGGAATTTTCCCTAATGGCGGTAACAACACCTTCAAATTTACTTCCTTCACGTTCAAAAGAAATAACATCACCCGGTTTCGCAATGGTCATAACTATCACCTCGGCTATATAATGTCCAAAATACTTGTAAAAATGCTTATCATTGTAAATCTCATTTTGCTGATGAAATATGAACCTAGATAATTTGTATAGCAATGAATGGTCGAATTTTCCCTTGCCTATTCCTATGAAAATGACAGAATATACTCCTAATTTCTTTGATTAATAAAAAGAAGTTGGTTGAAATTTTCTAAACATATTAGGAAGAAAGGAAAATAGGAGTTAGTTTTTATGAAAAAATGTGTGTATGTATATAGTTTAATTAACCCCTCTTTGCAAGGATTATTCAAAATAGGAAGAACAGTGCGGGATATTGAGCAAAATAATCTATACACTAACTTTTTTAGAGTACTTTTGCTTCTAAGTCAAACATAAAAATAAAAACCACCAAATATGTATTTGGTGGAGACGGTGGGAATCGAACCCACGTCCAGAAACATCGACACTTAAGCGTCTACGAGCGTAGTCGACATATTCGCAGTTTCGCTAACTCCTATGCCTATCGACAGGCGTCAGAGCAGCTAGTCTGATTAGTCTCTTCCATCATCCCCAGACGGAGAAATTAGGCGTAGTCCACTAAAAGTGAGTCCCTTACCCTACCACATGGACGATGGAGGGAGGAACAGCTAGCATGCCTTAGGCAGCTAAAGCTAGGTTGTTGTTAGATTTGCCAGTTATTATTGGCGTGACGTTTTAACGAAGACGATCCCTTCGGCTCGCAACCTAAGCTCAAACTATCCCTGTCGAATCCGTAACGTCCCCATGATAAGCCGTATTATACCAGCTAGGGAATACGGGAGAAGTTATAGAATAAAGCTTAATTGCTTATAAAATTGTATACTTGCGATAACGCGATAAATCTTTGTAAGTGACTGTCTTACAAACTAATTATAACAGAATGGGACAAGAATGCAATTGTAAGGTTTTTCCTACTATTCCTTTTGGCGATCTCTAAAGGCACGTTCGATATCACGCTTTGCTTCTTTTTTCTTTAAGTCTTCACGTTTATCGTACTTTCTTTTACCCTTACCTAGTCCGATTAAAACCTTTGCATAGCCGTTTTTCAAATACATTTTCAATGGAACAAGTGCGTACCCTTCTTCTTTTGTAGCACCGATTAACTTATCAATTTGTTGTTTGTGTAACAATAGCTTTCTTGTACGCAACGGTTCGTGATTATATCGATTCCCTTGTTCATAAGGGCTAACATGCATATTATATAAATATACTTCTCCTCGATCAATACGTGCGAATGCATCCTTTAAGTTGACACGGCCATTTCGAATTGACTTTATTTCTGTACCTTGAAGGACAATGCCGGCTTCATACGTTTCTTCAATTGCGAAGTCGTGATTGGCCTTTTTGTTTTGAGCTAGTGCTTTTCCTAATCCTTTAGGCATTGTAATCCCTCCCTTGAATGAACCTATTGAGTAGCGCGATAAAGTCTATTTTAACAAAAATTGGACTTATTCTCAATCTATTCACTGAATTCCTGTTAATATAGAGGTTTTCTTATTTTTTTGAGCATTAAATAGAAAGAAAGTAAAAAAACGCTTTAAAAAGCGTAGAAGGAGAAAAGCTAGATTTTATTCTAACGTGAATACCTTTTTAAAAATATCCTATAGTACAATCTAAGGTTAAGATTCCTTACAAAGGGTCGGGCACTATTTGCACCAGACCCTTTGTAAAATCAGTTTCTTTTCTTCTTTTTCCGTTTTGCTTTTGGTGCATTTTCATAATGTTTTTTCTTCTTTTTCCGTTGTGGCCTTGTTGACCATTCTTCGTCTTTACCATCTGAACTTTTGGTTTGACCAGCTTTTTGGTCCGTATTTCTTCGACCATTTCCAGCGATTATGATCTTTTTCTTTTCTTTCTCAGGGCGTTTTCTTACACCCTTCATGCCGACAATTTCAAAGTCAATCGAACGTTCCTCTTTATTTACATTGACAACACGAACAGTTATTTCATCACCAATACGGTAAACATTACCTGTCCGTTCGCCAATCATCGCGTAGTGACTTTCATCATAACGGTAATAATCATCTGTCATATAACTGACATGGACAAGACCTTCTATTGTGTTTGGTAACTCAACGAACATACCGAAGTTGGTCACAGAACTTATCATACCATCATACTCTTCGCCGATTTTATCTAGCATGTATTCAGCTTTTTTCAACTCATCGGTTTCTCTTTCAGCTTCAACCGAACGTCTTTCCATATTTGACGAATGCTCAGCGATGACTGGTAAACTTTCTCCCCATTTAGATCGAGTATCTTCATCGACTTTTCCTTCTATTAAATACGTTCGAATTAAGCGGTGAACGATTAAATCAGGATAACGTCTAATCGGTGATGTAAAATGAGTATAGTATTCAGTAGATAAACCAAAATGTCCTAAGCTTGTTGGATCATATTTTGCCTGCTTCATCGAACGAAGCATAACGGTTGAGATCACTGTTTCCTCTGGTGTTCCCGCTACTTCTTCAATTATTTTCTGTAATGCTCGGGGATGAATATCATTTGCAGAACCTCTCACAGCATAACCGAAATTCGTTATGAATTCTAAAAAGCGTTGCAGCTTCTCTGTATTTGGTTCTTCATGGATACGGTAGATAAACGGAACATTCATCCAATGGAAATGTTCAGCAACTGTTTCATTCGCAAGCAACATAAATTCTTCTATTAAACGCTCAGCAACTGTACGTTCACGAATGACAACATCAGATGGTGTGCCATCTTTATCAACAAGGACCTTTGCTTCTTTAAAATCGAAATCAATAGCTCCACGGTCCATCCGTTTTGTGCGAAGAACCTGAGCAAGTTCACCCATTAGATCAAACATTGGCACTAATTCTTTATACTTTAGTAGAACCTCTTCATCACGATCTTCCAGAATTTTTTTCACATCTGTATAAGTCATTCGTTCCGTTGTCTTGATCACACTTTGGAAAATCTCATGTTTTACAACGATACCATCTTGATCAATTTCCATTTCACAAGACAATGTTAAACGATCTACCTTTGGATTCAATGAACAAATACCATTTGATAGTCGGTGTGGAATCATCGGAATCACTCGATCTACCAGATACACACTTGTCCCGCGCTCTAATGCTTCACGATCAATCGGAGACTGTTCTGTTACATAGTGGCTAACATCGGCAATATGAACGCCTAATTTATAGTTGCCATTTTCTAATTTTTGAACGGTAACAGCGTCATCTAAGTCCTTCGCATCTGCACCATCAATGGTAACAATGGTTTCATTACGAAGGTCACGTCGATCCTTTAGATCTTCTTCTTTAATGGTTTCAGGAACTTCATTTGCTTGCTGAAGTGCTTCTTCTGGAAATAGTCCTGGAAGTCCATGCTTATGAATAACAGATAATATATCAACACCAGGGTCATTTTTGTGACCAAGAATTTGGATGACTTCACCTTCTGCACTCATCCGACCTTCTGGATAGGTTGTTAATTTTACAACTACTTTATGACCTTCTATAGCTCCATTTGAAACATCTTTCGGAATGAAGATATCGTTTGCGATTTTTTTATCATCAGGGATAACAAATCCGAAGTTCTTGCTTTCGGTGTAAGTCCCAACAATTTCTTTTACACCGCGTTCAAGGATGCGGATTACTGTTCCTTCTTGTCTTGATCCTGAAGAACCTTGACTGACTCTGATTAAAACAATATCACCGTGCATTGCTGTCTTCAGTTCATTAGGTGGAATAAATACATCATCTAAGCTTGGGTCTTCAGGGTCTAAAAAAGCAAAGCCCTTTGCATGACCGATCAGTTTTCCTTTTAGTAAATTCATTTTTTCGGGTAGACCATAGCGATTGCTCCGAGTTCTAACAACTAGCCCTTCGTCCTCCATAACTACCAATGCTTTAACAAAGTCTTTAAATTCTGCTGAGTCCTCAATTCCAAATGCCTCTTCTAACTCTTGAACAGTGAGTGGTTTATATGCCTCATCCTTCATAAAAGCTAGTAGCTTATTAATATGTACCTGTATTTCTTGATCCATTTCATATCCTCCTTTTTACCAATAGCATTTTTCGTAAAGATTGCTGTTTTTCGTACTAAGTACATCTTTGCGAATTTAGCTTGTCTTCGTGCTCTTTTCGTATAATTACTCAGCCATTTTTTTAAAAAATAGTATCCAATTTATACGATAAAATTCAGTGACCGATTTTTATAAGTTTTCAGTAAAAATTTTTTAATAGAGCCTTACCAATCAAGACTCTCTAAAAATTGGTATACGTCTTCATGTAATTGATCCCGTTCTTTATCAAGAGTAATAACATGACCGGATTCCTCATACCATTTTAGTTGTTTTTGATCGTTTTCTACCTCGTTATATATAATGTTCGCACTATCCGTATTAATCATGTTATCATGTCTTCCTTGAGCAACAAACGTTGGGGAATAGATCATATCGACATTGTTGCGAACATCGGCAATAAGCTCTTGCAAACCTTTTAACGTACCCATCGGAGACTTAGCAAAGTCTTTCATTTCTGCCTCTATTTCTTCTGGTGATTTCCCCTCGAACTTCTTATAATTTCTAGCATAGTCAAGAACACCTTGATACATAACCTCTTCACTCTTTATATACATTGGTGCACACATTGGGACAATACCCTTTACAGGTACAGTGTAACCTAATTTAAGGGAAAACACTCCACCTAAAGACAATCCACCAACAGCTATATCTTCAAAGCCGAGATCCTTTAAATGTTGATAGCCCTGATGTACATCTTGCCACCAATCCTCAGGACCAGTATGAACAAGTTCCTCAGGTGGTACCCCATGTCCTTTGTATTGTGGTGCATGGCATGTATATCCTCTCTCACTTAAATGACGGGCCATCATCCGAACATCCGCTGTATTTCCTGTAAAACCATGTAATAATAGAACCGCTTTATCTCCGCCTTCAAACGTAAAAGGCTTTGGTAACACTCTTTTCATTGCTAGTAACTCCTTTTCTTAGCTCTTATCTAATCATTCATTGTTTCTTTCACCTTTAGTGTCCAAATTTATGTAGAAAACACTCATTCGTAATAATACGAAGAGTAACTATTAAGGGACTAATCATACGAATTATTAACACAACCTATTATTATCAATTTCCATCCTTAGTTTATCCCTTTTAGTGACTATTTTATGTAGACTCATTGTATAACTGGGTCTTATCGTTGTGATAGCCTCAAAATATGTGATTATGTTGTGTTAGTGAGACGTTATTTAACAATGGTCTCTCTTCTATTAAAACAAACGTTATTCTTTGATACCAACATGTTTACTTAAGGCTGTTTTCGCAAAGATTGTTGTTTTCCGTACAAAGTACTAATTTACACGTTTTAACTATATCTTCGTGCTCTTTTCGCTAAATTACTCTAATATCCCTCTGGAGATAGCTTCAATTTACATTATAAAAATCCAAAAGCCGATTTTTATTCGTACTAGAGCAACAAACTTTTAGAAAAGAGCCTTACTTAAAAAGACTAATAAAAAAACGAGCCTGATGCTCAGACTCGTTTTTTCAATGATTAATCAACTATATAAGCTACCAAGATTGTCAAAACAAAGAATAATACCGATAGAATAACTGTTGCCCGGTGTAAAACGAGATCCAGACCACGAGCCTTTTGCTTTCCAAAAAGCTGTTCGGCACCACCAGAAATTGCACCTGATAAACCTGCGCTCTTACCTGACTGTAATAAAACAACAGTGATTAAAGCAATTGATACTAAAACTAGTAGGATAATTAATGCTGTATGCATGAAATGACACCTCCTGTTATACGTACAACGAGATAGTATAAATGTATCACAATTGTATGATGTTAACAATAGAGTTTATTATCGCATTAGCATTATACGTAAAATAACTACCGTACTAAAGACTAACGTACCATTTACTCTTAGGGATACAACTCTCTTACTTTTCTCAGATGTTCTAGCTTCATTACGGAAATGGTTTGGCGAGGATATGAGCGTTTTTGAATAGTAAAGTCTCCTGTTTGGATAATCTATCAATGATTCCGATCTTATCCCTGGGTATTTGGCGAGTGATGACTATTTTGGGTGCTAAAAATGTAGGATAAGAGGCATTTCGTAGCTTTTAGCAAACGATTAAGACGATGTTTTTTAATTCTTTTATAATTCTGTTTTCGCAAAGGCTTGTTGTTTTCCGTACTAAATACTAATCTACACGTTTTAACTATATATTCGTGCTCTTTTCGCTAAATTACTCTGATATCCCTTTGGAGATAGCTTCAATTTAGATCATAAAAATCCAAAAGCCGATTTTTATTAGTACTAATGTAACAAACTTTTAGAAAAGAGCTTATAAAAAACGGAACCACCTTTTCAGGCAGTTCCGTTTTTGTGTATGATTATTTTTTCAAGTTGTAGAATGTTTTGATTCCATCGTATTTTGCTACATCAAGTAGTTGATCTTCGATGCGAAGTAATTGGTTGTATTTCGCAACACGGTCAGTACGTGATGGTGCACCTGTTTTGATTTGGCCAGCGTTTGTTGCTACAGCGATGTCAGCAATTGTGCTGTCTTCTGTTTCACCAGAACGATGAGAGATAACTGCAGTGTAACCTGCGCGTTTTGCCATTTCGATTGCATCAAATGTTTCTGTTAATGTACCGATTTGGTTAACTTTGATAAGGATTGAGTTACTGATTCCTTTTTCAATACCTTCAGCAAGTTTCTTCGTGTTTGTAACGAATAAATCGTCACCAACAAGTTGTACTTTACCACCAAGGCGTTCAGTTAATAATTTATGACCATCCCAGTCATTTTCATCTAAGCCATCTTCGATTGAGATGATTGGGTATTTAGAAGCCATTTCTTCGTACCAATCAACCATTTCAGCAGATGTTTTGACAACACCTTCACCTGAAAGATGATACTTGCCGTCTTCTTTGTTGTAGAATTCAGAAGATGCAGCATCCATAGCTAGCATAACTTGCTCTCCTGGTTTGTAACCAGCTTTTTCGATTGCTTCGATGATTGTTTGAAGAGCTTCTTCGTTTGAACCTAAGTTCGGAGCGAAGCCACCTTCGTCACCAACTGCAGTATTTAGGCCTTTACCTTGTAATACTGATTTAAGGCTGTGGAAAATTTCAGCTCCCATACGTAATGCTTCACGGAAGTTTTCTGCTCCAACTGGCATTACCATGAATTCTTGAATGTCAACGTTGTTATCAGCATGTTCTCCACCGTTAACAATGTTCATCATTGGTACTGGTAATGTTTTAGCGTTGAATCCGCCAAGGTATTGGTATAAAGGAACTTGTAGGTAATCTGCAGCAGCGCGAGCAGCAGCAATAGATACACCAAGGATTGCATTAGCGCCTAATTTACCTTTGTTTTCAGTTCCATCAAGCTCGATTAATGCTCTGTCAATAGCTACTTGTTCAGTTACATCGAAACCAAGTAATTCTGGAGCAATTAATTCATTTACGTTTTTAACAGCTGTTAAAACGCCTTTTCCTAAATAACGGTCTTTGTCACCATCACGAAGCTCAACTGCTTCATATTCACCTGTTGAAGCACCACTTGGAACTAATGCACGACCAAATCCACCTGATTCTGTGTGTACTTCTACTTCTACTGTTGGGTTTCCACGTGAGTCTAATACTTCACGAGCATAAACGTCTACAATGTACGGCATGTTTAATAGTCTCCTTTTTTTATAAAAGTTATTTTTATTTTAATTACGACTGTAGTCACAAGGATCGTCTTTTCGTAAAAAGTTTCACAATCCGTTATCTAGTCTATCTTCGTGCACTTTTCATTAATTACTTTGTTTATTTCATTGAAAACAGCTTCAATTTCTACAAGGTTCAAGTGCAACTAATTTTTAGAAAATGGCTTTAGTAATGATTTTCCTGTCATTTCAACTGGTTGTCCAACATTTAAAAGATCTAACATCGTTGGAGCTAAATCTCCTAGCATTCCACCATCACGAAGTGTAACACCATTCTCAGTAACGATCACTGGGACTGGATTTGTCGTATGAGCTGTCATTGGCTCACCTTCAATCGTCATTACTTCATCAGAGTTACCGTGGTCTGCTGTAATGATTGCTTTTCCACCCTTAGCAAGAATCGCATCGACAATTTTGCCAAGGCATTCATCGACCGTTTCAATGGCTTTAATTGTTGGCTCAAGCATACCAGAATGTCCAACCATATCAGGGTTTGCAAAGTTTAAGAGAATCGCATCAAAGTTATCAGCTTCAATTTCTGCAAGCAACGCGTCCGTTACTTCATATGCACTCATTTCAGGCTGAAGATCATAAGTTGCGACCTTTGGTGAATTAATCAAGATTCGTTCTTCACCAGGGAATTTCTCTTCACGTCCACCACTCATAAAGAAGGTAACATGTGGGTACTTTTCTGTTTCAGCGATACGAAGCTGTGTTAGATTATTTTGTGCTAACACCTCTCCAATTGTATTATCTAGGTTTGTTGGTTTAAATGCAACATACCCATCAACTGTTTCACTGAAATGTGTTAAGCAAACAAAATGTAAGTTCTTCGGATGCTTTTCTCCACGATCAAATGAACGGAAATCTTCATTTGTAAATGTGTTTGAGATTTGAATCGCACGGTCTGGACGGAAGTTATAGAAAATAACGGCATCGTTATCAGCAAGTGTTGCTACTGGTGAACCATCCTCTTTTGTCATAACAGACGGAAGGACGAACTCATCAAAGATTCCATTATTATAAGAATCATCGATACAGTCCATTGGTTTACTGTAAGTAGGACCTTCTCCATAGACCATTGAACGATAAGATTTTTCTACACGATCCCAACGTTTGTCACGGTCCATTGAGTAGTAACGACCTGATAATGTTGCAATTTCACCAACACCGTATTCTGTGATTTTTTCAAGTAATTCATTCACATATTTTTTAGCCGTTTTTGGACCAACATCTCGTCCATCTAAGAAACCATGAATATAGACATTTTTAACGCCTTCTTTTGCAGCAAGCTGTAAAAGTGCGAATAAATGTTGAATATGGCTATGAACGCCACCATCTGATAATAGACCGAAAAGATGAAGATTGGTACCGTTTTGCTTCACATGGTTGATCGCATCAGTAAAGGTTTGATTTTTTTGAAACTCACCTTCACGAATCGCTACATTCACACGAGTTAAGCTTTGATAAACAATACGACCTGCTCCAATATTTAAATGGCCAACTTCAGAGTTTCCCATTTGACCTTCCGGAAGGCCTACTGCTTCACCTGAAGCAATTAGTTGGGAATGTGGGTATTGATTCCAATAACGGTCAAAGTTTGGTTTCTTTGATTGTGCAACTGCATTTCCTTTTACCTCATCTCGGCAAGCAAAGCCGTCAAGGATAATCAGTGCAACTGGAGCTTTACTCATTATTACTAGCCTCCAAAAGCTGAAGGAAAGATTGTGCTTCTAAGCTTGCGCCACCAACTAATGCACCATCGATATCTGATTGTGCCATATATTCTTTAATGTTCGTTGGTTTTACACTGCCACCGTATTGAATACGTACTGCTTCTGCTACATCGCCAGTAAATTGCTCTGCAACTACTTTGCGGATATATGCACAAACTTCATTAGCATCTTCAGCTGAAGATGATTTACCTGTTCCAATTGCCCAGATTGGCTCATAAGCAATAACAGTTTGCTTTACTTGATCTTCTGTTAATCCTTGTAAAGCAAGCTTTACTTGGTTACCAACTAGATCATTTGTTTGACCAGCTTCACGTTCTTCTAGCGTTTCACCACAGCAAACGATTGGAGATAAACCGTGTTTGAAAGCAGCTAACGTCTTTTTGTTTACAGTTTCATCTGTTTCTGCAAACATTTCTCTGCGTTCAGAGTGTCCTAATACAACATAGCTAACACCTAAATCTTTAAGTGCTACTGGGCTGATCTCCCCAGTAAAAGCTCCACTTTCTTCAAAGTGCATAGTTTGTGCGCCTACTTGAAGGTCACTATCTTTCGTTAAGCCTACTAAGCTCTCTAAAAATAATGCTGGAGCACAAACGACTGAGTCAACTTTATCTGTTCCTGGTACTAAGCTCTTTACTTCTTCAACAAAGCTTCTTGCTTCTGATGAAACCTTGTTCATTTTCCAGTTACCTGCAATGATTGGTTTTCTCATCTTTACACCGTCCTCTTCTTTGAATCTTTGAACGTACTATGTTCGGGGTCGATAATCGATCTCTACTACGAGTGCAAATCGATCAGCTTTAACCGAACGTTTCTGCATTTGCTTACGTACTGATAAGAGACTTTTCGTGCTTTTAGATGTCGCGACAAATCTAGAAGTAACGAAGGCATCTTTTCTTATACGTACTTATTTATCGTTCAATGCCACTACACCTGGAAGTTCCTTACCTTCCATGAATTCAAGAGAAGCTCCACCACCAGTAGAAATATGGCTCATTTTATCTGCCAACTCAAACTTTTCTACAGCTGCTGCTGAATCTCCTCCTCCAATGACAGAATATGTACCTTCTGCTTCAGCTAATGCTTCCGCAACAGCCTTCGTACCACCTGCAAATGCCTCAAGTTCGAATACACCCATTGGTCCATTCCAAATAACTAATTTAGACTTTTTAATAACATCCGCATAAATTTCACGTGTTTTCGGTCCAGCATCTAGGCCTTCCCAATCACTTGGAATGCTATCAATAGGAACAACTTTAATGTTTGCATCATTTGAGAAGTCATCTGCCACTACTACATCAACAGGCATATAGAAGTTAACGCCTTTTTCCTTCGCTTGATCAAGGTATGATTTTGCTAAATCAATTTTATCTTCTTCTAATAATGACTTACCAACTTCATGTCCTAATGCTTTAATGAATGTATAAGCTAATCCTCCACCAATGATTAGGTTATCAACTTTATCGAGTAAATGGTCAATAACACCAATCTTATCTTTAACCTTTGCACCACCAATAATTGCTGTGAAAGGACGATCTGGATTAGATAAAGCTTTCCCTAAAACTTCAAGCTCTTTTTCCATTAAGAATCCTGCAACAGCAGGTAAATGCTCGGCAATTCCTGCAGTTGATGCATGAGCACGGTGAGCTGCACCAAATGCGTCATTTACATAAACATCAGCTAAATCAGCAAATGCTTTCGCTAATTCTGAGTCATTTTTTTCTTCACCTGGATAGAAGCGAACGTTTTCTAGTAGAAGGACGCTACCTTCTTCAAGTTTAGCGATTTCCGCTTTCACTGAATTACCATAGGCTTCATCTGTTTTCACAACATTTTTACCTAAATGATCTTGTAGTTTTTCTGCTACTGCATTTAAGCGAAGTTCTTCAACTACTTGACCTTTTGGACGACCTAAATGGCTCGCTAAAACAACCTTTGCACCTTGCTCTGTAAGATACTGAATTGTTGGTAATGCTGCACGGATACGTGTATCATCTGTAACTTGTCCATCCTTCATCGGAACGTTAAAATCCACACGACAAAATACAACTTTCCCTTTTACTTCAATATCCTTAACTGACTTTTTGTTCATGAAAAGCCCTCCTCTTTTGAAATGCCAAAGCGCCTTACAAAGAAAAACAGAATTTTCCATTTTGCAGATAAGCGCTGTAACCGAACCATCAAAATCCAAATGATATTTCTCTCTAACAAAATTACACGACAGGTTGTACATCTAAGTCAAGAAAAGCACAAGCGCCTTGATCAGCCCCATAAGCATTAGACGCTCATGACTCGAGGGGCTAGGCGATCACCAAACCTAAGTAAATACCTTTTATTTTACTGAACTAAGTTGGCTTCTTTCATATCGAACCCACCCATAAAAATAGGGAAAGGGGATGATCCCCTTTCCCCATTTATCTTACATTATACCCTTATTCAATTCGTTCTCCAAATTCATGAAGATTGTAAGGATTAAAGTCCTTTTGAAGCTAGGTATTCAGCAAGGTCAACTACACGGTTAGAGTAACCACTCTCGTTATCATACCAAGAGATAACTTTAACCATGCTACCTTCCATAACCATAGTAGATAATCCATCAATTGTAGAAGAATTGATGTTACCATTATAGTCTCCAGATACTAATGGCTCTTCACTGAATCCAAGGATTCCGTTTAATTCGCCTTTAGCAGCTGCTTTGAATGCATCATTTACTTCGTCAACAGTTACTTCTTTGTCTAGCTCAGCAACAAGGTCAACTAAAGAAACGTTAGGAGTTGGAACACGCATAGCTCCACCGTTTAATTTACCTTTTAATTCAGGTAATACTAGAGAAACAGCTTTTGCAGCACCAGTTGTAGTTGGGATGATGTTTTCAGCTGCCGCACGAGCACGACGGTAGTCTTTATGTGGTAAATCTAAGATTTGTTGATCATTTGTGTATGAGTGAACAGTTGTCATCATTCCACGTTTGATTCCGAATTTATCATTTAATACTTTAGCAAAAGGAGCTAAACAGTTAGTTGTACAAGATGCATTAGAGATTACATCGTGGCTAGCTGCATCGTATTTGTCTTCGTTTACACCCATAACGATTGTAATATCTTCGTCACTAGCTGGTGCAGAGATGATAACTTTTTTAGCGCCTGCTTCTAAGTGTTTCGCAGCGTCAGCACGTTTTGTGAAGAAACCAGTTGATTCAACAACAACTTCAACACCTTGCTTGCCCCATGATAATTTAGAAGGGTCACGCTCAGCTGATACTTGAATTGTTTTACCGTCAACAACAAGGTTGTTACCGTCTACAGAAACTTCTGCATCAATTTTCCCGTGAACTGAATCATATTTTAAAAGATGAGCTAGCATATTAGCGTCAGTTAAATCGTTAACTGCCACAATCTCAACGTTCGAGTTTTTTAGAGCTGCACGGAAAACATTACGACCAATACGACCAAAACCATTAATACCGATTTTTACTGCCATGATTTAATTTCCTCCTTTGAATATGTTCGAAGATGTCATCACCTTTGAACGTTACACTAAACTTATTTTTGTCCATATCTATCATACATACCCAGAAATGAACATTTATAATCAGGGACGTTAATCCCTTATTAACTTAAGCGCAGCACCTTCATCTGTAATAAGGACAGAGTCTAATGCCTGTTTCATATAAGCTTTTATTGCTTTTGCTTTTGAAGCCCCGCCTGCTACCGCAATAACATTCGGCATTTCCTCAATGTCGTCTAGCTGAATTCCTACTGTTTGAACCTTATGTACGATTTTTCCCTCTTGGTCGAAGTAATAACCAAATGCTTCTGCAACAGCATCTCCCTTTTCAATCTTAAGGAAGTCCTTTTCCGGAGTTCTCCGACGTTCAGCCATTGTTTTAGCGTCTCCTATTCCATGAACAACCATACTCGAGGATTTCATCATAGCTAAGAGTTCTTTAATAGAAGGTTCTTCAACAATTGATTGATAAGCATCCTTACTTAACTGATCTGGAACATGTAAAAGTCGGTAATTTCCGCTCGCACGCTCTGCCATTTTCGCACAGATTGTATTCGCTTGATTTTCTACCGTTTCTCCAAGACCTCCACGTGCAGGAACAAATAGGATTTCGTGATTTTTATTATCTGGAGTCATCATTTCAGCTACAGCAGCAAGGGTCGTACCTCCAGTAACAGCGACGATATTTTTACCGTTTAATCGCTTTTTTATACATGTAACACATGCTCTTCCCATTTCCTTTTTCACCCATGGAGATTGATCGCTATCACCCGAAACAACAATAACCTTGTTAAGATTAAATCTCTCTTTTAATGTACTTTCCAAAAGAGTTAATCCTAAAACATCCTTCATCATTTCTTCGAGAGCTTTCAAAAGAGAGCTTCCTTCTTTTGTTAAGGTCATACCAGAAGTGTGAATATCGATCAAATTCTGATCCTTCAGAAACTGAACTTCATTTCTTAGTATCCGCTCACTTAACCCAAGACTAGATGAAAGGCTTCTACGTCCAATCGGCTGCATCAATCTAATATATAGAAGAATTTGATAGCGTTTTTGCATAACCTGTAAAAGGTCAGGCAATAATTTCTTTTGTACCTCTATTAATGATATCATTTTTTGCTATCCCTTTCTGAGTCGACATGGACCGTAAAAGTCCCACTATGACTTATTATGTCCCACCACTCAAAAAAAAATCTCCCCTGCTACCTCTTTATTTTATCAGGGTGAAATTACATATTCAAGAAATGTTTCTCTTATTTTTGAAGTAAACGCTTTCTTATTACTTCTTTTTCCAAAATCCCATAAGAAACCACTTTATCATCGATTTTCACGACTGGAATCATGATTTGGTATAGCTCTAATAAACGATCATCTTTGTAGATATCGACAACTTCATAGTCAAATGGAACATCTTGTTGGATTTCTTTGATAACAGCTAACCCATTATCGCATAAGGAACAATTTTCTTTCGAGTAAAAAACGACCTGTTTCATCGCTACATTTCACATCCATTCTGTTTTATTTTACCTGTCCCTACTGAATTAATACTGCTTCCTAATTACTGATGTAGGGATTTTTAGTTGTTCACGGTATTTTGCAATTGTTCGTCTTGAAATGATCATACCATACTTATTTTTCAGTTCAGTGGCAATTTTTTGATCTGATAATGGTTTCTTTTTATTCTCTGAATCAATTAATTCTTTAAGCTTTATTTTCACCACTGCAGTAGAAACCTCACCATGATCATCGAGCTTGTTTGAAAAAAATGACTTCATAGAGACAAGACCCTGAGGTGACTGAACAAATTTATCCTTAACCGTCCTACTAACTGTTGATTCATGGATTTCTAATGTCTCAGCGATATCCTTTAATGTTAAAGGCTTCAAATAACTTTTTCCATTAATAAAATAGTCTCTTTGCCTTTGTGTGATCACTTTCATAACATTTATCATTGTTTCTTTGCGTTGTTCTAATGCTTTCATTAACCATTTTCCTTGGACGATTTTTTTAGAATAAAATCCCATTGTTTCTGGATCGGTTTTAGTTAACTCTAAAGGTTGATTGATAATTAATTGCGGTATAAGCCAGTCATTATAATGAACCACGAGATCGTGACTTGTTTTACTCACAATCATCTCCGGTATGACATAGGTGGTATGATCATGTTCATATTTCAGCCCTGGCCTTGGTTCAAGCTTTCTAATCATACCTTGAATGTCCTGGATCTCATTAATTGGTACATTTACTTTTTTCGATAGCTCTTTCCAGGATTTTTCTGCAAATAAATAAAAATATTCTGAAATGATCGTCTCAGCTAATATACTTCGAACAGGCAATCTTCTTAATTGCAATATGATGCATTCACGGAGAGAACGAGCACCAACACCAGCAGGGTCTAAGCTTTGGAGTAAATTAAGCTTACTTTCCAACCAGTCCTCGCAAACCATTAACTCTTGTGCTAAAACATCTAGATCGTCCTTTAAGTAACCATTTCCATCAAGTGCATCAATTAAATATTCTAGAGCCACTCTGTCCTCTTTCTTCATTTGAAAGTCTATTAACTGTTTACGCAAATGTTCACTAAGACTCGTTTTTTTCGCACATGTATTTTCAATGTATGATTGCTTATCTGATTTAGCTAATGAATGCTGATATGGGGAATGATCGTTTTCTCTCACTTCAATTAGGGGATTTTCCAATGTAAGTTCTTGAATATATGATAGAAGGTCGACTGAGGAGTACTGCAATAATGTAACAGCCTGCTGCAACTCTTGAGTCATTGTTACCTTTAACGTCTGTTCTTGTATTAATCCAATTTTCATCATACCTTCCCCCTAGATAACATTTTACAACAAGGCTATGGAAAGAGGAACAAACACAATCATGTTAAGAAGTATTTTTATTAAACTCTATGTATACTTTGTACGGAAAACAACAATCTTTGCGAAAAACAGCCTTTTATTATTTTTATGCTCCTGTTTTAATATGATGATTGTTATTGGCTAGGGTTAATAAGCAAGGGGGTAGCCCTGAGGACTAAGATCGATTCATTCGCCCTCAGCGGCACCCGTTCTTAGACTCTTTCCATCTATCGCTACATTACGTATAGAACAAGAAAGAGGAGGATTAAATTGATACCTAAACGATTCTTTTCTTTTATAAATTATCTAGTGTTCCTCCTTGAATCAATTAGTTATTGGGCGATCCCATCGGCAAGTGGGTAGCGAGGGGACGTTTCTAAATGGATTTTTTCTTTAAGAAAAGTTTCTCAGTAAACGTTTTTCGCCACCCCGACAACATGTTGAACTTTTCCTTGCTCATCTATTACTGGTTTAATATACAAATCAAATAAACACAAGCTACCATCACTCTTAGTCAGTGTTAACTCGATCCGATTGGACTTTTTAGTGCGAACAACTTCCTCAAATATTTGCATATGCATTTCTTTATCTTCTTTATTAATAACGCCTTCAACAAGATTCCGCCCCTCTAATATACTTACTGGAAAACCAAGGACCGTTTCATGAGAAGGAGAAGCATAAAGCATATTTCCTGTTACATCGAAAACTGAAATGAGATCTTCCATATTTTCAGCCATTAACTGATATAAGTTTTGCGTTTCAGTTAACTCCATTTCTGTTTCTTTTAATTTCGTAATATCAACACTTGATCCAATAACTTCTATTACTTCTCCCCCTCTTTTAATCGGGTTTAATGCACAAAAGGTATGGATACGATTTATCGGTCCTTCAAATGTTACATTTTCCTCTCCATTCCAAGCCCGCTCATATATTTTTGTAAGTTCAACTGCTTTATCATATGGAAGGAAATCGAAGACAGACTTACCAATTACTTGGCTTGGAATGAGATTTAAACGGGACAACAACATGCCATCACATAATGTATGGATATAATCCCCACTTTTTTCGACAAACTTAAAAATAAGTCCTTGTTGATATTTCACAGTATTCTGTAATTCAACTCTTGCATTACGCAGGGTCTCTTCTATCAAATATTTCTCATGTAACTCCTCTGAAATACCAAATGTTTTTACTAAACCTTCTATTTCCTTATATTGACGAATAAACTCTTCCTCTGTTATTGGTTTACTAAAAAAATACCCCTGTCCTTCTTCACATAGATGCTCCTGTAAAAAAATCAACTGTTCCTTTGTTTCAATACCTTCTGCTACAACATTTAAATTCAAATTATGTGCCATCGAAATAATTGTCTTTACTATTGTTTCATCATAAGGATTGGTATGGAGTTCGCTGACAAACGATTGATCAATCTTTAATGTATCGACTGGGAAACGTTTTAAATAGTTTAATGAGCTAAAGCCTGTACCAAAATCATCAATACTGATTCGAACACCTAATTTTTTTAACGCTTGGAGGGTTGTGATTGCACGCTCGATGTCCGCAGTCATACTTTCTGTAATCTCTAGTTCCAAAAATTGCGCTTCCAGCTCAGTAGCTTGTAGCACCTTCTCAATTGTCTCGACAATATTTATTTGTAAAAATTGTCGTACCGATAAGTTAACAGAGATAACAATGTTGATAAAGCCTTGTTCATGCCACTTTTTATTTTGAAGACAGGCTGTATATAATGCCCACTCACCTATTGGAATAATTAACCCTGTTTCCTCTGCAATCGGTATAAAGTCAGCCGGTGAAACCATACCCAATTTTGGATGATTCCAGCGTATGAGTGCTTCAGCCCCGACGATGCGGCCTGTTTTCAAGTTTATCTTCGGCTGATAATAAAGCATAAATTCATCTTGCTTTATCGCTTTATGCAAGTTCATTTCTAATTCTAATGGATTCATGCCATTTTTGCTTTCATCTGTCGAATAAAAATGATAGGTATTCTTACCTGCTAATTTCGCTTGATACATAGCAAAATCTGCATTTTTTACTAATGTTTCAGCTGTGTTACCATCTTCTGGAAAGAGACTAATTCCAATACTAGGCGATGTGAAAATATCATTATGATGAATTTTGATTGGGGTAGATAAGGCCTCTAAAATTTTAAGCGCTAGAGTGGAAGCAACATTTCGATCTGCATTCTCTAGAATGATAATAAATTCATCGCCACCTTGGCGAAAAACAATATCTTCTTGAAGTACCGATTCCTTCAATAGAACGGCCACTTCCTTTAATAGGATATCCCCCAATGAATGGCCAAGTGTATCGTTTATCAATTTAAAACGATCTAAATCAATAAATAATATTGCTAATGTTTGCTTTGTATCGATAGCCTTATTTAGTAATTTGGATAATGTATGTTCCAAATTACTCCGATTTGGCAATCCAGTCAAATAGTCATGAAATGCTAAATGCTGAATCGTAAGTTCCGCCTTTTTTTTGTCCGTTATATCTTTTACAATACAATATACACCAACGATTTCACTATTAATAATAATAGGAATATTTGTTACATAGATATGAATCTTGTTCCCATTGTTATGAATCAATACACTCTCACAGTCTGTTGCTAATCCCTTTGTAGCCAGTAGAAATTGTTCATTTGTCTTCTCATAATACTCTTCCATCACAATTCTTTGATAATGTTGATTAATCCATTCTTCTATTTTATAACCCGTAATCCTTTCTAGTGCTTTGTTTACTGATAAGACTATACCCTTCTTGTCAAAGCGAACAACAATATCAGGATTATGTTCAAAAAGAGATCGATAATCTTGTTCAGTTTGAGAGAGCTTAAGAGACTGAGTAGACAGCTTTCGGTCAATTATTGAACTAACAATAAAAATGCTTAATATGAAGAAACTCCCTACGATTAAACCAACTGAAAGATAGTGATTATTATCAAGTAAAAGTGTATCCTCAAATCGAGGTCGAATGGTCATACCTAACATCGAAATATAGTGTATGAACATTAAACTTAGTCCAAATAACACTCCACTATAGAGTTTTACACGAAAGTCCGTGATACTAGCAAAGCTCCTTAACTTAACGACCATTTTTATAATTAGAAAAGGTGCAATTAACGCTAACAATATAGAAGCTGTCATAGCCATTCGATTGTATCCTAAATGACCATTGATAGCCTCCATCCCAAAGAAATTGAGTAGTAGAATGCTTACTGTTATTGACAAACTCGCCAATATAATACGTTTTTTCGTTGTTTTAGCTTTTGTACTAATCAATAGTGTCATAAAGATTAAGACCATAGCTAACACTAAAGAACTAAACACAAAAGGTAAATCAAAAGTATGGAAGTGAATAAATGCTATCAAACCAATAAAATGTGAGGTCCAAATTCCAATACTTACAGCAAACGTACCATACAATAACCAAACTATTTTCCGTCTACCCTTTTGAATAATGAGGCGATTAAAAATATCAAAACCTACAAAGAAGGATATGATCGCTAATATAAAAGAAACAAGTACAAGTGTTATATGAAAGTTATTAAAAATTTGATCATTCAATCTTTCTCACCCCGAATTAATAAATGTGCCTAGATCCTTTAATCAATTATATATTGCATTAGCATACTTTTTCTATATATAAAACGGTAGGGTAAATGAGTACTAGAGCAAGTACCCTAATAGAGTCTTATACAAACACACCATCACCGAGTATTTCTGGAAGTTGCTAAAACCCGAAAACTTCCATTACTTTCTCCTTTACGTTTAAGACCATTACCTTTGTCCCAAGATCGTTTAATGTGTTCACCAGTTTAATAAAGGCTGTTTTCGCAAAGATTGTTGTTTTCAGTACAAAGTACAACTGCACACGTTTTATGCCTTACCATCGTGCTCTTTTCGCTAAATGACTCTGATACCCCTCTGGAGATTGCTTGAATTTACATCATAAAATCCAAAAGCCGATTTTTATTAGTCCTAGAGCAACAAACACTTAGAAAAGAACCTTAATAAAAGACCCATACCAAAGGAATCTACAAATGGAACTTTCTCAAAATTCAAACGAACTGTCTGATAGTTTTCTAATGCTGGAATCAATTCCCCTTCGATAACTTCTGTAGCTTCAATATCTAAATCTCCTTCTAATTTCACTTCAAAGATAGCTTCTTCGGGATTTAGTGAATAGTTAATCATGATATTCTCCCCAATTCCCATTGGCCCAATACAATTCTTCCATTATTATCAAGTTGGATTTTAACATTATATTTTGTTTTTTTGAATGTGTATTTTACGGTTCCGACTATTACCGAGGTGCCTTAAACCAACTTCAGAAGTGCCATTACTACTTTTGAGGATGTGATAGGCTCTGAAACTTCAGCTGGTAAAATAATATGCTGATTACTGAACTAGGTTCGTTTTAACTTGTATTGAAACTGTGAATACATTGATTAATTCCTTTCATTTATTTAAAAGATACATACTAATCACCGTTTACAAGTTGGTTGCCCTCCATTCTTCTATTATTTGGTTGGAAATTATCGTACTCGGTTCCTATCTATCCAGTACTCTTTATACTGCTTCTTTAAAATTAAACTCATTAAAATATTGCATAAACGTGGCTAGGTATGGATTGTTAAATATCATTAAAGATCCTTTTTAAATAAAGGCTCTTTTCTAAAAGTTTGTTGCTCTAGGACTAATAAAAATCGGCTTTTGGATTTTTATGATGTAAATTCAAGCAATCTCCAGAGGGGTATCAGAGTCATTGAGCGAAAAGAGCACAGTGATAAGCTTAAAACCTGTACATGTGTACTTTGTATGGAAAGCAACAATCTTTGCGAAAACAGCCTAAATAAAAAATAGCAAGGACTGAGATTTACTCAGATCCTTGCTATTTTCCCTATTTAACGCGCTCGGAGGGATTCGAACCCCCGGCAGACATGGTACCGGAAACCATCGCTCTATCCGACTGAGCTACGAGCGCACATTTGAAGACTAGTGTACTTCATATAGAAATTTAACACCAGTTAGAATATTATACGATAAATTGCATGTGTTTATCAATAGGTATCATTAAATTAAGATACCTTTTAAAAAAGTATACCTTCTTTTACCGTTTAGCTTTAGAACAACTGACGACTTTTTAACAATTAAACATCCACGTAATTTGCCTCCATATCTCGATTACACATCGTTTCAGCCATGATAAATAACCCTCATTAACAACTATGCTTCTCTATTTTATATAGGCTCTTTTCTAAAAGTTTGTTGCTCTAGAACTAATAAAAATCGGCTTTTGGATTTTTATAATGTAAATTGAAGCTATCACCAAAGGGATTTTTGAGTAATTTAACGAAAAGAGCACGAAGATATAGTTAAAACGTGTACAATACTACTTTGTACGGAAAACAACAATCTTTGCGAAAACAGCCTTTATATATGACCTTCCATCCTGTTTGAAATCAAATAAATGTGGGAAACATGATTACATGTTATGCTTATTAAGAACATAGTATAGTAAGGGAAAAGGTTTGATCAATCTTACAGTCTTTTTGTTTGACCTTTATTGACCTTAGTTGTATGATGGTAATACATAAAGTAATTCAGCTGCAAGTATCAAAAACAGTATCTGTACGAATGTTTATAGGTTATGAACCACCGTGCAATCTCTCTTATATTAAAGGAGGAATAAAAAATGAATTTAATCCCAACAGTTATTGAACAAACAAACCGTGGTGAGCGTGCTTACGACATTTATTCTCGACTATTAAAGGATCGTATTATTATGCTTGGTAGTGGTATTGATGATAACGTAGCAAACTCAATCGTTTCACAGCTACTATTCCTAGAAGCAGAAGATCCAGAAAAAGATATTTCGATCTATATTAATAGCCCAGGTGGATCGATCACTGCTGGTATGGCGATTTATGACACGATTCAATATATTAAACCAAGTGTATCAACGATTTGTATTGGTATGGCAGCATCTATGGGTGCTTTCCTCCTTGCAGCTGGTGAAAAAGGTAAACGTTATGCACTTCCTAACAGTGAAGTTATGATTCACCAACCACTTGGTGGTGCTCAAGGTCAAGCAACTGAAATTGACATTGCAGCGAAACGTATTCTTTTCTTACGTGACAAATTAAACAAAATTCTATCAGACCGTTCTGGTCAGCCTTTAGACGTCATCGAACATGATACAGAGCGTGATAACTTCATGACAGCAGATCGTGCTCTAGAGTACGGTTTAATCGATAAAATTTTACAACGTAATATTCTACTTGATGAAAAAAAATAAGTCATTATTTTAAGAGTTAAAGCCAAGTGCTTTAACTCTTTTTCATGTTTTTAATGCAAGGCTGTTTTCGTAAGAATTGTTGTCTTTCGCACAAAGAACTAATATACGGTTTATGCTTATGTCGCGCTCTTTTTGCTTAACTACCCTTCCAAACTCTTTTAAAGTAACTTCCGTTTATAATAGAAAAAATTCAAAAGTCAATTTTTTATGTCTGAATGCAAAAAAACTTGTTAGGTAAAAACCTAATGCAAAAAAGCACTCCGCTGGTATCTACTACGGTGTGCTCGCTATTTTATAAGAAATAGTTTTGTTGTACTCGATTGCGTAAGAGCCCAGTTCATACGGAACTGAACGGGGCTCTTGCGCTTTTCTAGTTGTCTAGCTCCAAAGCACCAACTCCTATTGAACTTCACTCTCCTCCATAAGATAAGTCAACATCGTATCACTTTCGTTCTTCGTGTTTCCTTTATCTCATTGCGGAGTGCTCCAGTTCATACGGAGCTGTACTTGGGCTCTTGCGCTTTTCTAGTTAACCTTCTTGTTGAACATAGGTACTTAAGTTTTCTACTGCATCTTGTTCATCATTACCTTCTGCAATTAGCGTGATCGTTGATCCTTTGCTAATTGCTAAGCTCATTAGTCCCATAATGCTCTTTGCATTGACTTTTTTTCCGTCCTTTTCCAGGAATACATCTGATGTAAAACGGTTTGCTTCCTGAACAAATAATGCAGCTGGGCGTGCTTGTAAACCTGATTTTAGGTGTACTTCAACTTGTCTTTCAACCATAGTTATCTCCCCATCTCTCTGATTTATTTTAATGTTAGCGGTTGACCTGTTCGTATCTGCTCAGCAATTTGGTCTAATTTTCGCAAGCGATGATTAATCCCAGATTTGCTTATTGTACCGCTTGATACCATTTCGCCAAGTTCTTTTAATGTTACCTCTTGATAGTCGACCCGAAGCCTCGCTATTTCACGAAGTTTATCAGGCAAAGCATCTAATCCAATCTTTTCGTCGATTAAGCGTATATTCTCAACCTGTCTTATTGCTGCACCAATCGTTTTGTTTAGATTGGCGGTTTCGCAGTTTACTAAGCGATTCACCGAGTTTCTCATGTCACGAACAATTCTAACATCCTCAAAACGAAGCAATGCTTGATGCGCTCCGATGACATTTAGAAACTCCGTTATTTTCTCAGCTTCTTTAAGATAGGTAATGAAGCCTTTTTTTCGTTCTAACGTTTTACTATTTAAATCAAATGTATTCATTAACTCGCAAAGAGAATCATTATGCTCTTTGTAAAGCGAGAAAATTTCGAGATGATAGGAGGAAGTTTCCGGATTATTAACAGAACCACCAGCAAGAAATGCCCCACGTATATAAGAACGTTTGCAACACTTCTTTTTCACCAATTTTTCTGAAATACTCCTTACAATATTAAAGCCTTCCTCTAAAATATTTAAATCTTCTAGGATGAATTTCGCCTTTTCAATTAGGCGTACGATATATACATTGTTCTTTTTTAAGCGCATCTTCTTACGTACTAATAATTCGACTGAAACCTCGTATTGCCTTTTTAATAATGTATAAATTCTTCTTGCAATTGCAGCATTTTCTGTTTGAATATCAATCGATATCATTTTATTAGATAACGATAATGAACCGTTCATTCTAATAAGTGCAGATAGCTCTGCCTTTAAGCAACAAGGCTTAAGTTCTAAGTTTGTTAATTCCTTTTTTGTTTCAGATGCAAATGACAACCTCTGCACCCCCATTCTTAGCCATGCACTTATTTCATGTCTTGTTGAAGAATGCCATAGAGCAGTTTCGCCACTTTATTTGTATCGTGTCTAATCACATTATTATCATAATTAACAATTTTATCTGTGATGACTTCAAGTCCTAGTGCTTTTAAAGCTTCGATATCAAAGTGAACTGGTTTGGCTAGCTCTTCTTCATAGATTGATTTAATTTCATCTGGAATTTCTTCTTCATTAACAAGAATTGTATTCATAAAAGTGCATTTCATATGATCATATAATGCTTTAACATGATCACTTGCAGAAAAGTTCAATGTTTCTCCTGCCTGTGTCATTACATTACAAATGTAAACCTTTTTTGCTTTTGAATGACAAACTGCATCACCAATTTTTGGAACAAGTAGATTAGGCAAAATACTTGTATATAAACTACCAGGTCCAATAATAATCAAATCTGCCTCACGAATCACGTCCAATGTTTCAGGAAGTGGTTCGATTTTTTCAGGTGTGAGAAAAACACGCTTAATCTTCTTACCTGAGATTGGTATTTTCGATTCACCAGATACGATTGTTCCATCTTCCATTTCGGCATTTAAAATGACACTCGTATTTGCTGCAGGCAATACTTTCCCCCGCACATTTAATACAGTACTCATTTCCCTTATTGCATGGACAAAATCTCCTGTAATGTTTGTCATTGCTGCTAAGATGAGATTTCCTAATGAATGGCCAACTAAGTTATTTCCTTTATTGAATCGATGTTGAAAAAGTTCTTCCACAAGCGGCTCCACATCTGACAAGGCTGCTAATACATTACGGATATCACCTGGAGGAGGTATGTTTAGCTCATTACGGATCATGCCAGAGCTACCACCATCATCGGCGACGGTGACAATAGCTGTAATGTCAACCGGGAATTGCTTTAACCCTCTTAATAGGACGGATAAACCAGTTCCTCCACCGATGATAACGACTTTTGGTACTTGGTCCAAAGTCATTCGTTAATGTTGCTTTCTTTTCTCAATATCTCGATGAGACACTTGAGTATGATAGTCATTTTGGTAATGGTTGGCAATGTACTCAGCTAATGTAACAGAGCGATGCTGTCCTCCAGTACAACCTATGGCGATGACGATTTGGCTCTTTCCTTCACGCTTATAATATGGAAGCATAAACGTGAGCAAATCTATGAGTTTCTCTAAAAACTTTTGCGTTTCACTCCATTTTAACACATATGAGGATACTTCCTCTTGTAATCCGGTTTTCGGCCTCATATGGTCAATATAGTGTGGATTAGGCAGGAAACGCACATCAAACATTAAATCAGCATCAATTGGTACGCCATATTTAAAACCAAATGATGTCACATTAACTGTGAATGTATGCTCAACACTTGATGAAAATTGCTTAAGAATTTTTTCTCTTAATTCCCTTGGCTTCAAGCCAGTTGTATCATAAATCAGCTGCGCTCTGCCTTTCAGCTCTTCGAGAAGTTCCCGTTCAAGTCCAATTCCTTCTAGAGGTAAGCCTTTCGATGCTAATGGATGGGATCTTCGTGTTTCTTTATATCTCGTCACCAATGTAGCATCTTTGGCATCAAGGTATAATATCTGAGGTGTAAGCCATGTACTTTCAGAGAGATCGTCAAGTGCTTGGAACAGATGATCGAAGAATTCCCTACCACGAAGGTCCATAACCAGCGCTACCTTATTCATTTTAGCGCCAGATTCCTTCATCAACTCTAAGAATTTTGGTAAAAGGGTAGGTGGTAAATTATCTACACAAAAATATCCAAGATCCTCGAAGCTTTGAATAGCAACTGTTTTACCCGCTCCTGACATACCCGTTATAATAACCATTTGAACATCATTTGAAGTCGGTTGTTGCTCATTCATATCATTTGTCATTGTCCGTTCCTCCTTTCACCTAATACCTCTATTCGTTCAGTTTATCTTCGTTCTAAAGAAGGCAAGACAAACCGTTCGGTGGATATGCTATGTATATATTTATTTCACCCTATTGTGGATCTAAACGATAGGAAATTAACTCGAATTCTGGGGTATAGGTAAAGGTCCCATATAGCATACCCGTACCTTTAATGACATAATCTAAAATGTGATGATCCCCTGGAGCCATTGGCAGTGTTTGGATAGCTTCCTTTTCATGCCATTGTATGGTGCCTTCTTCTGACTCAAGGACATTTGTACCTTGGTAATCTGTTGCTAAGAAGGTGAACATCATCCATTCTGAAATAATATCTTTTCCATCCTGGATTATAAAGGTGAAAACACCCTTTAATTGGGGATTTTTAATGTATATGCCTGTTTCCTCGCGATATTCACGGGTCACTGTATCTTTAACAGATTCACCTAATTCCATTTTCCCGCCAGGCGCCACCCACCAGCCTCTTCTTGGTTTTTGAAGGAGTAGTATTTTGTTTCCTTCCATTAAGACGCAATTTGTAACTCTCTGCACCTTCTTCACCTCTATTTCCCATGACTTTAGAAAAGCGCAAGTGTCATGCTTTAACTAGGAAAAATCAAACGTACATGGTTGAAGTTTTTCTTATGCCTTCAATCAAGTGTTGACGATCTCTAGATTAGCCATGAAACAGCATAAGAAACGTTCTTGTCTTTTCTATATTATACTATTTATATTTGGTCTTAACAACGAACACGATTTATGGTGTTCTCATTTTATATACGTTTCAAAACAAAATCAGTTTCACTTTTTGGTACTATTTTTAACAATCTTTCTATTTTTAGGTTATGTGGGGATATTCCGGTTTATTTGTACGAAAAAAAGGACAAAAAAAGGAGCATGGAAAAGGGCGTCCATGCTCTAAAGTAATTCTATTTATAAAAGGGGGTCAATTACTACCCTTATAGTAACCGATAATTGTTTCACCCATGTTACAGGAGGGTTAAAACAGAATTACGAATGTGTTAAACATTCTTACATGCATTTAATTCTTCAGCTTTAGCTTTTCCGTCAACTCTTCAATATAGTGCTGTGCACTTTGGGCTGCAATACTTCCATCACCTGTTGCAGTGACAATTTGACGTAGCATCTTCTCACGAATGTCACCCGCGGCAAAGATTCCTTCTACCTTTGTTTCCATTCGTTCATTTGTTTCAATATATCCCTCATCGTTTGTGATACCTAGACTCTTAAATGGTTTGGATAACGGTAGCATCCCGATATAAATAAACACACCGTCCGTTTTAAATTCTTGTTCTTCACCATTTGTCGTATTCACTAAGGTAACTTTCCCTACCTTACCATCTTGATCATGAATTTCCTTAACTGTGTTATTCCAGATGAAGTCAATTTTTTCATTATCAAATGCACGTTGTTGAAGAATTTTTTGTGCTCTTAGTTCATCACGGCGATGGACGATTGTCACCTTAGAAGCAAAGCGTGTTAAATAAACGCCTTCTTCTACAGCTGAATCTCCTCCTCCAATAACAACTAACTCTTTCCCTTTAAAGAAGGCACCATCACAAACGGCACAATAAGATACGCCACGTCCACCTAGTTCCTTTTCTCCAGGCACACCGATTTTTTTATATTCAGCACCAGCTGTAATAATGACTGCTCGTGTTTTATATTCTTTTTTTCCAGCTTTCACTGTTTTATATTCTTCGCCATCAATGATTTCTTGAATATCTCCATAAGCATATTCAGCACCGAATTTCTTCGCATGGTCAAACATTTTTGTTGATAACTCAGGTCCTAATATATGATCAAAACCAGGATAGTTCTCTACTTCTTCTGTATTAGCCATTTGCCCACCTGGCACTCCTCGTTCAATCATAAGTGTTGATAAATTGGCACGTGATGTATAAACAGCTGCCGTCATTCCTGCTGGACCAGCGCCTGCTATAATAACATCGTAAATTTTTTCTTCAGACACGAATGTTCACTCCTCATTAAAATGATTCCTTTTATTATTAACTACTTTTGCGAAGAATGCTGTTTTTTTTAAAACTTTAAACAACAATCTTTTTAAAAAAAGTCTTTCTACATTGTTTTATCTCTTCTACCTTATAAACATCGTATAAAATATAAACGTTTCATGCCATTTATTTGCTCACGGACTAGGAAGGAAGCTTAATGACCTATCAACCTTAAAGGATCATCTATCATTCGACAAAATTCGAGTGTTTTTCGACTAATACAAGCAGACACAAAAAAACCGCCAAGAGCCTATTCACAGCTTACTTGGCGATTCGAGAATCGATAAATGATGAATATCAGGTCTCATCCACAATGGAGATTTCTCTTACAATTCTTACATATTTCCCAAGCGACGATACCGATACATCATACATATCCGCCACTGTCGCTTGACTTATCGACTTGTTTTTTTTGTTTTTCCAAACATAGTCTAATGCTGCTGCCCATCCAAGATGATTTTTTAATGTTTGATCATTATTATAAGCAAGCCCTAGTATTTGTAGAGAAAACAGCATCATCTCATCCTGCTCACAATGAACAAATAGTTCTTTTACAATATGATAAAGAGAGGTCACTTCGTTAGACGAACGAAAATCCTTCGATAAAACAAGTTTAATAAATTCTTTTTCCAATCGTGATTGTGGAACAGTTGATACCTTGTAACTATTAATTTGATCATAATTATTCATTTCTGAAGCAAGGAAAATCCCATATAAACGCTCTTCTAGTGTCATATTTTGCACTCGTTGATCGTCTAAACTGTCTACATTCCATGGCTCAGAGCCAGCTTTGTCTTTGTTTTCCTTTAAAACACGCTCCCACATTTGCTCTGAAAATGCGACATGACCTGTAAAATACGCAGCATGTGAAAGCCAGTAATAAAAGGTATCATCGCCTTCAAAACCTTGTTTGTGTAAAGAGCGAAGCCATTTATAGGCAAGTGGATAATAGCCGACTAAAGCAAACGTTGCCCCTAATTTATAACGATGCTCATATAAAAGTGGATAGACTGTTGATAATGTTTTGGCAAGCTCTGCTACCTTCTCGTCCTGCCGTTCATAGTAATGAAAGACTAATAAATTGCAATAAGCATGGAGATTGCCAGGATTTTGTTCGAGTACAATGTGCAAATAATCTTTTGCCTTATCAACTTCACCAACGTAAAAATAGGCTAGTGATAAATTATTATGGGCAGACCAAAATTCAGGATACTCGACAACAATTTCTTCTAAAAGTAAAATAGCATCGTCAAATTGACTATTTTCGAGAAGCGTTTTTGCTGCATCCTGTTTTAAAATTAAATCATCTGGGTCCTTTAAAAACGGATCCTCACCATCGTCCTCCATCGTCAAAAGGTCGATTAAATCTTCATTCTCTTCTATAAATTCACCAAATGGTTCCTTATTCGCATATTCAGTTGCACACTTGTATGCTTCCTGAAATAATCCAAGATGTGCATAATTGTTTGCCATAAAGTAGTGACACTCTGTCAGATCTTTATCAACTTCATCAAGTATTGTTAAAAGCAATTCATTTGATTGGCTATAGTTTCCCATATCTGTATAGATTGTTGCTAGTTGGGATAGCTTGATTGAGTCTTTTGGATCTAACTCAACTGCCCTTTGCAAATATTTGCTTGCCTTTTGAAAGTTTTGCTCACGATAAGCCTTTAGGCCTTTATTATAATAATATTGTCCATCTTGGAGAAACGGGACAATCTGTGCTTTTTGTTGTTGTTTGCTCAATTGTTTTCCCACCGAAATCCTCCATTTCATTCATTTCACCGTACGTTAGTATACCATAAGATAATGGTCAACAATAGTGGTTACGTAAATATACGATATTCACAAAGTTATCCGCACTTTTTACATTACGAATTATGTCGATTAAAGTCGATATAATAGTAAATTTGAATGATACGATGGATTGGTCGGACAATAAAACTTAAAACCCGTTAAGATATGCCGAAAATCAGTTGAAAAAGAGCCCAGCTGGACGATTTCTCTAAAAGTATAGCTGGCTACATAAATGAACGCAAAAAAGACTCACATTACGAGTCTTCTTACTAATAACCTGTTTTCACCAAGGTTGTGTTGTTTTACGTAATAAGTAAATCTCTACAGATTCAGCCTATCTTCGTGCTCTTTTCGTTAAATGACGCTGATATCCCTTTAGAGATCGCTTCTATTTTCATCTTTATTCATACTAGAGCAACACACTTTTAGAAAAGAGCCTAAGAATAAGACATAATTAATCGCTTAGACTCTTGGTGCGAAGCTATTTGCATAGATTAGTTTTTTGTAAGATGACGTTCTTCTAATACTTTTAATACTTCATCCAACGGGAGTTTTTGCTCTCTTAACAGAACCAAAACGTGGAAGAATAAATCGGCTACTTCCCATTTCAATTCCTCAGCATCTCTATTTTTTGAAGCGATGATAACCTCAGATGCCTCTTCTCCGACCTTTTTAAGGATTTTATCGACACCTTCGTTAAATAGATAGGTTGTATAAGAGCCTTCTGGAAGTTCATTTTCGCGTTTGGCAATCAGTGATTCAAGTGTGCTTAAAATTTGGAACCGGTCTTGATTAACGGATACTTCTTGTTTATCAATTGTTTCACTAAAGCAAGTGTAAGCACCAGTATGACAAGCAGGACCTGCTGGGTTAACCAATACTAACAAAGCATCTTGATCACAATCATATCTCATCTCAACTACTTTTTGGATATTACCTGATGTGCCACCTTTGTGCCAAAGTTCTTCTCTTGAGCGACTATAAAACCAAGTTTCCTTCGTTTCAAGAGTCTTTTTTAAAGAGTCCTCATTCATATAAGCTAACGTTAAAACCTCTTTGCTTGCCGCATCCTGTACGATTGCTGGAACTAGTCCATTTTGATCAAATTTAATTGTCTCAATCATCGTACGTTCACCCCCTGTTTATCTAAGTAATCTTTTACTTCTTGAACAGATGTTTCTTTATAGTGAAAAATAGAGGCTGCTAATGCTGCATCTGCTTTTCCTTCATTAAATGCATGTAAAAAGTGCTCGGCATTTCCAGCTCCACCTGAAGCGATAACTGGAACAATTACCGCTTCACTTACTGCTTTGTTTAGCGCAATGTTAAATCCGTTCTTCTCACCATCACTATCCATGCTTGTTAACAGAATTTCACCCGCACCGCGTTTAACGGCTTCTTTTGCCCACTGAACAACTTCCCATTCGGTTGCTTTTCTTCCACCGTGCGTATAAACTCGAAAGCTTCCTAATTCGTCGTCATACTTCGCATCAATCGCCACAACGATGCATTGCGAACCAAAGAAGTTTGCCCCTTCAGAAATAACCTCTGGGTGTAGGACAGCTGCAGTATTTAAAGATACCTTATCTGCACCAGCTCGGAGGATTTTTTTCATATCCTCTAATGAGTTGATACCACCACCAACTGTAAATGGAATTGCAAGCTGTGCTGCTACCTGTTCAACAACGTCGACCATCGTCTTACGGCCTTCATGTGAAGCAGAAATATCAAGAAAGACAAGCTCATCTGCACCTTCTTGATCATAGTAGGTTGCAAGCTCAACAGGATCACCAGCATCCCTAAGTCCTAAAAATTGTATCCCTTTTACAACTCTACCATCTTTTACATCTAAGCATGGAATAATTCGTTTTGTAATCATGATGAACATCCTACCTTTAAAGCTACAGGTAAACTAAATTGATTTGTGTAAAGTGCCTTACCGATAATGGCTCCTGCTACACCTTCACCTTTATACTCAGATAGTGTTTCTAAATCTTTAATCGAGCTTACGCCACCTGATGCAATCACTTGTTTTTTTGTTTCCTTTGCCATCTCAACGATCGCTTCAACATTTGGTCCTGAAAGCATTCCATCTGTTGCGATATCGGTAAAAATAAATACCTCGGCACCTGCTTGAGCAAGCTCCTTACCAAGTTCGGTTGCCTTTACATTTGAAGTGTTTAGCCAGCCTTCTGTTGAAACATACCCATCTTTCGCGTCGATGCCAATGGCAATTTTCTCTCCAAATGTAGCGAGCATTTTTTTAACAAAATCGGGATTTGAAATTGCCGCACTTCCTAGGATCACACGGTCAACACCGTTAGATAAATAGAACTCGACATCCTCTTCTGTTCGAATCCCTCCGCCAATTTGAATACGTGCTGAAAGCTCTTTTGCCGCTTTTATTACATGTGCGTGGTTAACAAGCTTACCTGCCTTTGCTCCATCAAGATCAACCATATGAATCCAGTTTGCTCCTTGATCATCAAATTGCTTGGCCATATCAAAAGGGGAATCACCATATACCGTTTCTTTGTTATAATCACCCTGTAGCAATCTGACACACTTTCCGCCCCGCATATCGATTGCAGGATAGATAATAAATTGGCTCATCGTTATTTTCCCTCCACAATGTTAATATAGTTTTTCAAAATTGCAATTCCGAGATCACTACTCTTTTCAGGATGAAATTGTGTGCCATAAACATTCCCTTTTCCAACAACAGCTGGTACCTCGACACCGTAGTCAGCAGTGGCTATTAGGCTATCCGATTGCTTTGCATCAACATAATAAGAGTGTACAAAATAGGCATACCCCTCATCTACCCTCGCGAGTAATTGATTTTCGTTTTTGACCGTTAGATTATTCCAGCCCATATGTGGAACTTTAAAATTCGCACCATTAAGCGAATCAGGAATTTTAACAACTTTACCTGGTAATAGCGATAGTCCCTTTGTTAATCCGTTCTCTTCACTTTCATCAAATAAAAGCTGCATACCCAGACAGATTCCGATAAGTGGCTTACCTTCTGCAACAACTTTTTGAATAAAGCTAGCAAGACCTGTTTCGTTTAAAATCGACATTGCATCCTTAAATGCACCGACTCCAGGGAGGATATAACCATCGGCTTTATCTAGCTCATCCTCGTTATGTGAAAGGATATAGTCAACATTCATTCGTTCTAATGCTTTGCTTACGCTATACAAATTACCCATTCCATAATCGATAATTGCGATCATTTTTATAACATCCCTTTCGTGGAAGGAAGCTCTCCCTCAATTCGGGGATCTACCATTGTCGCCTCATCTAATGCTCTAGCTAATGCTTTAAAAACTGCCTCAATAATGTGATGAGTGTTCTGTCCATAATGAACAATAACATGTAGGTTCATTCGCGCTTCAAGTGCAAGCTTCCATAAAAACTCATGAACATTTTCCGTGTCAAATGTTCCAACCTTTTGACTTGGTAGCTCCCCTTTAAATTCAAAATGTGGTCGATTACTTAAATCAACAACTACCTGTGCTAGTGCCTCATCCATTGGTACAAATGCACTGCCATAGCGCTTAATTCCCCTTTTATCACCGAGAGCTTCACGTAAGGCTTGCCCTAAGCAAATTCCAATATCCTCTGTTGTGTGATGATCATCAATTTCAATATCACCATTTGCATCAACGGATAAATCAAATTGACCATGCTTCGTAAAAAGATCAAGCATATGATCCATAAACGGAACATCTGTCTTTAGTGATGACTTTCCTGATCCATCAACATTGTATGTTAACGATATTTGCGTTTCTTTTGTCTGGCGATTTACTGAAGCTGTTCTTGACATAAGATTACCCCCCTTATTTTAACCTTTCCTCTATTGCACGTGCATGTGCTTCCAAGCCTTCTAGCCTTGCAAGCTTTGCTACCTTTTGATAATGATTTAGAAAGGCTTGTTCACTATATGAAATAATACTAGATTTTTTCATGAAATCATCGACATTTAGCGGACTTGAAAAACGGGCTGTACCGTTTGTTGGTAGCACATGGTTTGGACCAGCAAAATAATCACCGATAGGCTCTGAACTATATCGTCCTAGGAAGATTGCTCCAGCATGCTTAATATCATTTAAAAGAGCAAATGGATTTTCAGTTAGAACTTCAAGATGCTCTGGTGCTAGCTCATTGACGACAGCGATTGCTGTGTCAAGGTCTTCGGCTACGTAAATATGTCCGTATGTATCGATCGACGCTTGTGCAATCTCTTGTCTTGGTAACAAGGCAACTTGTTTCGCTACTTCTTCACGAACCTCTTCAGCCTGCTTCATTGATGTTGTGACAAGGATACTAGATGAATTTTTGTCATGCTCAGCTTGTGATAATAAATCAGCAGCAATCTCATTTGCTCTAGCAGTTTCATCACTTAACACAACAATCTCACTTGGTCCTGCGATCATATCAATATCAACATTGCCAAACACTTCACGTTTTGCAAGAGCAACAAAGATGTTACCAGGCCCCATTATTTTATCTACAGCAGCAATAGAATCTGTTCCATAAGCTAAGGCAGCGATCGCTTGTGCACCACCAACTTTGTAGATTTCAGTGATTCCAAGCTCTTTTGCAGCCACAAGAACACCTCCCGGTAACGTTCCTTGACTTGTTGGCGGTGAGGTAATGACAATACGTTTCACACCTGCTACCTGTGCTGGAATAACGTTCATTAATACAGAGGAAGGGTATGCCGCTGTTCCACCAGGTACATAAACACCAACTGCGTCTATAGCCGTTATTTTTTGGCCGAGCATTGTTCCTTCATCATTGTAGCTAAACCAAGATTCACGTTTTTGTTTTTCGTGAAATGAACGAATATTGACTGCAGCTTCACGGATAATCTCAACTAGTTCTTCATCTAAATCTACGTATGCTTGAGAGAACTCTTCTTCGGTTACTTTTAAACTTGAAAGGCTTACTTTATCAAATTTTTCTGTATAGGAAAAAAGCGCTTGATCCCCTTCTTTTTGAACAGTAGTAATAATCTCTTGGACTACTATTCTTTGTTCTTCTGTTCCAGTATCAATTGTTCGTCTCAGCGAAACCTTCTTATCAGTAATACGAGTGATTTTCATCATACTAACCTCCAATTACTTTCGATAACCGTTCAACTAATTCATCAATAGGCTCATCCTTCATTCGATAGCTTACTGGATTAACTATTAACCGGGAAGTAATGTCACATATATGTTCAAGCTCAACTAAGCCATTTTCTACTAATGTACGACCCGTTGAAACAATGTCAACGATCCGATCAGCTAGGCCGATTAAAGGTGCTAATTCTATAGAACCATTCAATTTAATAATCTCAACCTGTTCACCTTGCTCACGGAAGTAACTTGACGCGACATTTGGATATTTTGTGGCAACCTTAGGTGCAACATCAGTTATCTTCGCATTTGGTAGCCCGGCTACAGCTAAATAGCATTCACTGATTTTCAGATCAAGAACCTCGTACACATCACGATCTTCCTCTAACATAACATCCTTACCCGCAATTCCTACATCTGCAACACCATGTTCAACATAGGTAACAACGTCCATTGGTTTTGCTAGGATAAATCGAATATTTTCATTTGGAACATCGAGAATTAACTTTCTTGATTCATCAAATTCTGGGGGAAGCTGATAATTGGCTTTTCGAAGCATATCTGCCGCTTCCTCAAAGATTCGCCCTTTTGGCATCGCAATCGTTAGTATATTTGTCACCTCACAGCTCCTCCTTCCTAGAACCTATATAATAAACAACCTCTTCAAACTGCTTTGTAAAGGCATCGACATCTTTTATTCCGGTAATGTCCTGCATGACAACTCGCTTATTACTTTTTCGTAGCTCAGCGGTATGAATGATGGCTTCTGAACGACGTTCCTGACTGTAAATTACACATTGTAGCTTCTGTTCATCTGAGACATTTAGAGCTTGTATTAAATGATCAATTCGCAACCCAAATCCTGTTGCTTGGGCAGCACAGTTGAACTTTTCAAATAAATGGTCATATCGTCCACCACTACCGATTGCAAAGCCGACATTGTCTGCATACACTTCAAATAAGATCCCAGTATAATAGCTCATATGACTAACAATATTTAGATCCAATTTTAAGTAGTCTGTTACTTGAAAGGCCTCTAATGTAGTCCATAGCTGGTTGATTTCTTCTAATGATTCCCGAGCAACTTGAGAGGAAACTAGCTCCTTAGCTTCTGTAACCTTACCAATACCACCACGCAGTTTTAATAATGTTAAAAGGCGCTCTTTGTCAATTGAAGATAACGGTAATCCTTTGACATGCTCTTTGTAGCCAACATAATTTTTTTCATATAAAAATCTTCTTAACACATCAGCTCGCTCTTGATTTCCTAATACTTCGTTGAATAAAGCATTTGCAAAACCAATATGGCCGATCGCTATCTTAAAGTTTTCTAGGCCTGCCTCTTTAAGTGTCGCAACCATCAAGGCAATGACTTCAGCATCAGCACTCGTAGTACCATCGCCAATTAACTCCACCCCCACTTGTTCAAACTCTGCAGGCCGCCCACCTTCACGCTGTTGTGCACGATACACATTTGCAGAGTATGCTAGGCGTAATGGATAGAGACTGTTATACAATTTAGAAGCAGCCACACGAGCAATTGGAGCTGTCATATCTGGTCTAAGTACCAAGGTATGTCCCTGCTGATCTAACAATTTAAAAAGCTGCTGATCAAGGATTGCCGATTGAACCCCAACTGTTTCATAGTACTCAAGTGTAGGTGTTTCAATAAATTGGAAACCCCACTGTTCAATAATCGTTGTCATTGCATGACGCGTCTTCTTCTTCACTTCATATAGATTTGGTAGTGTATCTACCATTCCAAGCGGTTTTTCAAACATAAACATGAGTCTGTACCCCCGTAATGAATACTAATATTAAAAATCATAAGGTTCATATACATTAATTAAATTTTCTAAATCCTTTATCTCGCTAATATGCTAATATATTACCAAAGTGAAGTAAGATTATCAAGGGATTTTATTTAGAAATACTCTCTTTATGCATTTAAATTGATCATCTATTCTGACTATTCTGTAGAAACTGGCCCTATTTAATAAAATGAAGATAAACGAACGTTTGATTAAGTCCGTTTCCCAACTATTAGCTACCTGTTAACAAATCAAATCTAAAAAAAGACCACTAGTCTCTACTAGCAGCCTCTTCATCCCTCTTTGCCAGTTCTTCTTTTGTATAAATAATCCTCATAGGGTTTCCACCAACAAAGGCTCCGGCTGGTACATCTTTATTTACAAGAGTGCCGGCTGATACGATTGCACCGTCACCGATAACGACTCCAGGTAAAATCGTAGAATTAGCGCCAATTAGCACCTCATCACCAATCTCCACATTGCCAAGACGATATTCCTTGATTAAATACTCATGAGCTAGAATCGTCGTATTGTAGCCAATCACAGTATTTTTACCAACTGATATCTTTTCCGGAAACATCACATCAACCATCACCATTAAGGCAAAAGATGCCTGATCGCCGACATTCATTTTTAACAATGTACGGTACATCCAATTTTTCATATTTAGAAAGGGCGTATACCTTGCAAGCTGAATAACAAAGAAATTTCGAACAACCTTCAAAAATGGCACGGTTTTATATACATGCCATAATGAATTTGCTCCAGAAACCTGATACCTAGTCGTATTTCTGCCCATTATTCCACTCCGATGATTGGTAATAGGTCACTCATTTTTTCAAGTAAGTAATCTGGGTTGTAGCTACTAATATACTCTCTACCTTTAATACTCCAAGAAACACCTGCTGTTTTCGTTCCCGCATTTTGTCCAGCTACAATATCATGGTGGTTATCGCCAACCATAATCGCTTGCTCAGGAATTGAACCAAGCTGTTCTAATGCTTTTAAAACAGGCTCTGGATGTGGCTTTGCATGGTCAACATCATCTAACGTGACCACGACATCAAAAAACTGATCCAGCTTTGTAAGCTTTAAGCCCATATTAACGGTCGTACGTATTTTCGTCGTTACAATCCCAAGCTTATAGCCTTTCTCCTTGAGCGTCTTAATCGTCTCAAAGACCGTCTCAAATTCAGTGACAAGGAGATCATGTTGTTCGTGATTGAATTTGCGGTATACCTTGACCATTTCTTCCATTTTTTCTGCATCTATGCCACCAAATGTATCGTAAAGAGTTGGACCGATAAATGGTAAAACGTCCTCACGATTGTACTGGTTTGGATAGAATGAATGTAGAGTGTGAAGAAATGATTCGATGATTAACTCGTTTGTATTAATTAACGTACCATCTAAGTCAAATAATAAAGTATCAATGTTCATAAGACGCATCCTTTCTTCTTGGTGTTGCTTCAACCCTTCGCCATATCCGCGAAACCGTGATTGTTAATAGAATCGCAACAACTAGTCGGATCGCTAGCAATGGCCAGACGGGAATTCCTAATGGAATAAAAATAAGTGTATCCTCGACAACAGCATGACAGGAAACAAGAAAAATAAATGCTATCGTTAAATCCTTCTTGCTAACACCATCTTCTTTTACCGCCTGAATCATTACACCTGCCCCAAATGCTAGGCCAATTGTAAGTCCAGCCACTAATGTCATCGATGTATTTTCCTTCATTCCTAGTATTCGCGTAACAGGTGCCATCCATTTAGTAAATAAAGTTAGTAATCCATAATCCTTTAAAAATTGGATCGCAATCATTAGAAGTATAACGATACACGCAAGCTGAATGACTCCTATACTTGCCTTTTGAATAGCTAACCCAATAATCTCTAACCAGCCATTTGGAACGGCTTCGGTTTTGCCAACAAAGCCGTATTCTGCAACTTCACTGCCTCCTTGCCATACAAGGTTAATGACAATCGCTGAACCAAATGCAAGACCAAGCCTTACGATTAAAATAACCCATAATTTGAGACCAACTTTCGCAGCTACCGTTGATTCAATCAATAAATTATGTGAAAACGAAAGCATCATCGCTAAAATAAAGACCTCTTTCACCGTTAAATCAAGCGTTAAAATTGCGCCAATTGCTGCGTAAAGATTAAGAAAGTTACCAATGACTAACGGTATGGCTGCTTCTCCTGATAATCCAAAAATCCCCATAAGCGGACTGATCAGTTTTACAATCCAATCTAATACAGGCGTGTGTTGCAAAAGACTAACAAGTAACGTAATCGGAAAAATAACCTTCCCTAATGTCCAGGTTGTCTGAATTCCAGACTGAAAGCCCTTCTTTAAACTGCTTCCCACAGCCAACCCCCCTTGAAGTAAAATAAGAAAAGCGCAAGCGCCTTGTTCAGCCCAGACAAGCATAAGTCACTAAGGAAATGAAGGTGATCTTTCCTTCAATTCCTTAGTGACTTATGACTCGAGGGGCTAGGCGCTGGAGCTAGACACCAAAACTATGTAAATAGATTCTGGTCTTATAGAAAAGCGCAAGCGCCAACAGATTATTAGTCAACTCCAAGTATGACTACCTTTACTTTATTGACCAGCATCCAAATACCTTGCTTTTGAATAACCTTTATAGCGACGGAAAATGATGACTGCAATAGAGATAACAATTAACACAATCGAGATGACCTGTGCAATTCGTAAGGTCTCAGTCAGCATGAGACTATCTGTTCGGAGCCCTTCGACGAAAAAGCGACCAACCGAATACCAAATCACATACGTTAAGAAAAGCTCACCTCGTCTGAAGTTGGCTTTTCTTAATAAGATCAAGCCGATAACACCTACTAAGCTCCAAAGAGATTCATATAGGAAGGTAGGGTGATAATAAACACCGTTAATATACATTTGATTGACGATAAAGTCTGGTAAAAATAAGCCTTCTAAAAACTCTCTTGTAACCGGACCACCATGTGCCTCTTGGTTCATAAAATTTCCCCAACGACCAATTGCCTGACCAAGAAGTATACTTGGGGCAGCAATGTCTGCAAGCTTCCAAAACGAGATGTTCTTCACTTTAGCGTAAACTGCACCTGTTATAAGTGCCGCGATTAAACCACCATGAATCGCAAGTCCACCATTCCAGATCTTGATGATATCCCCTGGATTTTGAGAATAATAGTCCCATTGAAAAATGACATAGTACGCTCTTGCTCCTAAAATAGCAATTGGAATCGCAAACAGCACAACATCTACGAATGTATCCTTATGTAAACCTCTTCTTTCACTTTCCCTTACAGCAAGAAAAAGTCCAAGTAAGGCTCCAACCCCAATAATGACCCCGTACCAGTGAATTTGAATAGGCCCTAATTCAAAGAATACTGGATTAAGAGGTGTTAAGCTCTCTTCCATCTCTCCAACTCCTTACTATCTATTTTTAGCGATCTTTTATGTAGGCTCTTATCTAAAAGATTGTTGCTCTAGTACGAATAAAAATCGGTTTTTGGACGTTTATGATCTAAATTGAAGCGATCTCCATAGGGATATCATAGTCATTTAGCGAAAAGAGCACGAAGATCTATTAAATCGTGTACATTAGTATTTTTTGCGAAAGAAACATTTCAATCTAAAGGTAGATAAGTCCATACAAAAACGATGAGAACTGGCCATTAAGACCAGCTTCAATTCAGAGCTTACTCTTCCTCATGATCCCCATCTTCAATTACACCAGCAAGCTTATTGGTAAATTGCTCAGCTGCATTGACGCCCATTCGTTTTAACCGATGGTTCATAGCTGCAACTTCGATAATAACCGAAAGATTTCGTCCTGGTCGTACAGGAACGGTTAGCTTTGTTATATCTGTATCAATAATTCTCATCTTGTCTTCCTCTAAACCTAGACGATCATATTGTTTATTTTGGTCCCATAATTCTAGATTAATCACTAATGTAATCCGCTTAAAGCTACGTACTGCACCTGCACCAAACAATGTCATCACATTGATAATCCCTAATCCGCGGATCTCCAAAAGATGCTCAATCAACTCTGGTGCACTTCCGATTAACGTATCTTGATCCTCTTGACGAATCTCTACGCAATCATCAGCGACAAGGCGATGTCCTCGCTTAACTAACTCTAGAGCAGTTTCACTTTTACCAACACCACTTTTCCCAATGATCAACACACCAACACCATAAATATCTACTAAAACACCATGAACAGCAGTAGTTGGAGCAAGTTTTCCCTCAAGGAAGTTTGTTAAATGGCTTGATAAGCGCGTCGTCTTCAACGGTGAACGTAAAACTGGAACTCCACCACGATTAGATGCATCAATTAATTCTGGAGGGGCTTCCATTTCTCTTGTGAGAATAATAGCAGGTGTTACCTCTGTACAAAGCTCGTCCATACGATGTTTTTTCTCCTGATCAGATAGCTGGAGAAAAAATGAAATTTCTGTTTTCCCAAGCAACTGTACTCGTTCTTTTGGATAATATGTAAAAAAACCAGCCATTTCAATACCAGGACGTGATAAATCACTTGTTATGATTGGACGATTAATTCCTTCCTCACCACTAATGATTTGAAAATTAAATTTTTCAATAAGATCCTTTGTGCGAACTGTAGGCACTTTTTTATCCTCCTTTTTCACAAGGATTTATAATCTCTTAGAAGAATGAGTTTACCTTGTTGTCATGTTATTTGGATTGTATTAAATGCGGTCATTATTAAAAGCCTGAGGTTACTTTAAAAGGATACTTAAGAAGGTCCCTTCTATATTTTAGCATTAGTGTCATACAATCCAAAATAAAAATTATTCTCTTTTGATAGATCCTCTTTATAATTCATACACTTTATGAAAAATCAATGTATGCTTAACTACAAAGATCTTTAAGTAAAACTGTTCCATTCACGCTACCTTTCCCAAAGAAAGACCTATATATAAAGTGATTTTACTTATATGAGGAGGTTTTTCTATGAAGATCCTGATTGATGCTGGACATGGGTATGAGACGGCAGGTAAACGAACGGTTGATGGAATGAAGGAATATCAGTTTAATCGTGCAGTTGCAAACGAAATAAGAAGGCTGTTGACAAATTACCAACAGGTTACAAGTCTTTTTTCACATTCTGACCAAGAGGACACCTCCCTAAAAGACAGGGTAGATCAAGCTAATCAATCGAAGGCAGACCTATTTATCTCTATCCACGCAAACGCACATGGGAATGGAAAACAATGGACATCTGCATCCGGCATTGAAACCTATGTCTATACATCAAAACCAAAGGAGGCATATGAATTGGCCCTATTAGTTCAAGATGAACTCGTACGTAAGACTGCAAGAAAGGATCGCGGCGTAAAAACAGCGAACTTCTTTGTTTTAAAGGAAACAGTTATGACAGCAATCTTATGTGAATGTGGGTTTATGACAAATCAGCTTGAAGCGACTTTACTTCGTACAGCTGCTTATCAGAAGGCTTGTGCAGAAGCGATTGTCTATGCAATAGCTTCATATTATCATTTAGAAGGTCGAAAAAAGGAAAATATACAGCCAATTCTAGAAGGTTTTTTCAAGGTTCAAACTGGTGCTTTTAAAAATAGGAAAAATGCAGAAAGACTTGTAAATGACCTAAAGCAAAATGGCTATGAGGCAATCATTGTAGTTAGTAAGCAAGAGTAGGGATGGGATGTTGTCTTGAATCTAAGCTACTTTAGCAAGATTATCTATTATAAAAATCCCGACATTTTTATAAAAATATAGAGATAAATCGGGATTTTTAGCTAAGACCCTATGGTGATGAATATCACTAGATTACTAGAAATGTATTCCATAACGATCAGTATTAATCTTTGTATTTCCAACTATTATACCAATTTATAACCTTTTTACTTGGCTTTACATTTAACTCATTAGTTAACATAGCGTACAATAACCGATATTGTTCATCAACAGCAGTTATCCTGTTTACAGACGCATACAACCTCATAAGTTCAAAGTAGCTTTCTTCAACTTCTGGATACATTTGTTGAATTTTTTGGTTTACTTTGATTGCAGCTTGCACATCCCCTTTGTCTCGGTAAAATCCACTTAAATTTTGGCCTTGATTTAACCATAGACGCCTAAGTCGTTCCTTTTCTCCTTCAGCCCATAAGTAACCGTATTCTCCGAGATAGTCTCCTTTGTATTTATTAAACACACTTTCATGTTCATTGATACTATCATTGCTCGGAGCATGTAATCCATTTAGCTGATTTTCCCATTCTTCCGTTTCAATGAGCATCCTGCCAATATGTAGGATATATCCGTTGCCTTCGCTAATGATTGAGATCGATTCTAATCCAGCTTGTTTCATCGATCGACGGATATGATAAATTGTCGTATATAGTTGCTGCGCTCCATTGGTTACATCAGTGGATGGCCATAATAACTCAATTAATGTCTCCTTATCAACTATTTTCCCTCTATTATGAAATAAGTAAGCAAATAGTTCTTGTGCCTTTGATGTACGCCACTTTATTGATTCGGGTTCATAGCCTGGCTTTTGAACCGTCATTCGATTAAAGTTACAAAACAGGATATTAGCATCATTTATCTTTTTGTCATTTGTTAGGTTACTATTTATCCGCTGTTTCAAACGTTCTACTGTTTTTTTTAGCCGATCTACCTGTAATGGTTTCATAATATAATCAAAAGCAAAAAGATCAAATGCTTCTAAAGCAAAACCGTTATAGCCGGTCACAAATACAATTTCAATGTTCTTAAAAGACTCTTGAATTCTTCCGGCCATTTCCAACCCATTTATCCCAGGCATCTGAATATCCAAAAATACTATATCTGGAGATAGGTATTTTATATTCTCATAGACTTGTAAAGAATCTTGATAGACCCCGACAACTTCCACGTCATTAATATCATTTTCCAATATTTTCTTTAAATGCATTAATGGTAAATGTTCATCATCGACTAGTATTGCCCTCATTCGATTTAGCTCCCCTTAAGTACTTATTATTTAAATAACTCTATAAATAATGTGGTTAAGTATATTAATAACAACTAAAAATCATTAAATAATTAAAGTAAATTCTTCCAATATAAGTTAAGATTAATCTAAATAAGTCAATATTACAAATTTACTAATAATCATACACGAAACGACATAAGCCCGGTGAAAAATGAATATTTTATATCTAGTGGTTAGAAACGGAGAAAAAAATGAAAAAAAATAAACTCATTTTTATTATAATTATCATCTTTTTTTGTATAGCCTTAACGTTAATCCGCCTATTGTGGAATTCCTTCCACGTTGTACCTGAGCACCCTAAAGCAGTCGAAGGAATTATGGACTTAAGTCAGTGGGCGCTACCAGAAGAGCAAACAATAAGATTGAGTGGGCAATGGGACTTTTATCCACATGTTCTTTTAACATCAGAATCTATTGAAAACAATAATAAAAACTTACAACATGAATATCATGATATTCCAAATGATTGGGAAACTTTTTCTGAGGATTCTACTTTTAAATCCGGAACATATCATCTTCGTATATTGCTTGATAACAACAAGTCTTTGCAAACTTATGGAATGCGAGTGTCAAGTATTCCCACAGCTTCACAATTATTTGTCAATCGGCAATTATTAGGTGGTTCTGGTCTTCCATCTGAGAAAGAGGAAAATTACGTTGCTCAAAACAAGCCATATTCAGTATCCTTTAGTACTAATCGAAACGAAATAGACATAGTCATTCATGTTTCACACGGTGATTATCCAACGAAGGCTGTTTTTAAATCAATTAAGTTTGGAGAAATTTCTGCTATTAACAAGGAAACCTTATTTTCGCTATTTACCCAAATGCTAGTTTGTGCCATTCTATTTACTTTAGCGATTTACTCCATTTTATTATATTTAATCGGCATCAGGCAAAAGCAATTGATTTACTTCTTCTTGCTAATGGTTAACGCGATGTTGATGGTCCTAATAACGGATGATAGAATTTTATTTGAATATGTTGCTATGAGCTATGAATCTAGTACTAGAATGCTATTACTAACCTTTACGGGGATCGCACTATTTCTATTTCTATTTTTCAAACATTTACTACCAAATTACTCCAAAAATAAAATCTTTTTTTGGTTCCCCATTGGTTGCACAATCTATGCGCTATTTATTGTGTTATTCCCAATTAAATACGTACAAGATTCTAGCGAAATTCTCGCTATGATCCTCCTCGTATCTCTTGGGATGATAACTCTACAATTAATAAGAGCAACTGTCGATGGCCTCGAGGATGTTATTTATTTATTATTGGGCGTAACGGCTATTACGATTAATCAGATTTGGGCCATGTTTACCCTTAACCTTTCACTTGAAAAAGACTTTTATCCATGGGATCTCCTTTTGGCTATCTTCTTATTTTCAATATTTTGGTTTAAGCGCTATTATCGAAATGGACTTCAGGCAGAACAGCTATCAAAAGAACTGCTAGAGGCTGACAAACGTAAGGATGAATTTCTTACAAATACATCCCATGAATTACGCAATCCATTGCATGCGATGATTAATATAGCCCAATCCCTTATTCAAAGTGAAAATAATCAGCTTAGCGAAAAAAAGAACAAGGATTTGAGATTACTTATTACAGTAGGGCGAAGAATGTCACTCATGCTAAATGACTTGCTTGATGTAACACGTTTAAAAGAAAGTAAAATTCACTTACAACCAAATAGTATCAACGTACAATCGGTCGTAACTGGGGTATTAGACATTATCAAATTCATGCTTGAAGGTAGACCCCTTCAAATACTTAATAAAATCCCCAATTCGTTTCCTAATGTAGTTGCAGATGAAAACAGGCTTATTCAAATACTATTAAATTTGATTCATAATGCTATCAAGTATACGGACGAAGGTGAAATCATAATTTCTGGAACAGTCGAAGATAATGAAGTCTTTATTCACATTTCAGATACAGGTGTTGGAATGGATGAAAGCATTTTGAATCAGATTTTCCAGCCCTATGGGCAGGGTGACGCTACATTAACAGACAATAGAGGCGGAATCGGACTCGGGTTAACTATTTGCAAACAATTAGTTGAATTGCATGGTGGGAAACTAACCGTCAAATCACTAAAAGGCGAGGGATCTGTTTTTACCTTTTCACTACCATTGGCTAAAGAACGAGAGGACGAGGTAGATGTAGAAATACTTGTTAGCCATAAAAAAGAGGTAGCAGCAACCACTGATTCATATTCTCCTTTATTTAATACGTTTTCTATGAAGGAAAAACATCCCATTCTCATGGAGAGACGGAAATTATTAATAGTAGATGATGATCCTGTTAATTTGCATGTTCTTACTAATATCCTTTCATCTGCTGAATATGAAATTACTACAGTAACAAGTGGGAAAGAAGCCTTGCTTAAACTAGATAAAGAACAATGGGATTTAGTCATTAGTGATGTAATGATGCCGATTATATCAGGTTATGAACTGACGAGAATCATACGTGAGAGCTACACGATTTCTGAACTTCCAATCCTGCTACTAACTGCACGTAGTCAACCTGAGGATCTCTATACCGGCTTTCTTTCAGGAGCAAATGATTATATCTCAAAACCAGTGGAATCTTTAGAATTAAAGGCTAGGGTTCAAATGTTGACCGATTTAAAGCAATCAATAACAGAGCATCATCGAATGGAAGCTGCTTGGCTTCAAGCACAAATTAAGCCTCATTTTCTCTTTAACACGTTAAATACGATACTCATTTTATTCGATCATGATCAAAAAAAGGCAAAGGATATATTTGAGGCATTCTGTTCTTATCTACAAACAAGCTTTGAGTTTCAAAATACAAATAACGTTATACCACTTGATGATGAACTCCATCTCGTTCGCTCCTATTTAACGATAGAAAAGGGCAGATTTGGGGACAGAGTACAGTTTGTATGGGAAGTAGATGAGGACATAGATGCACATATCCCTCCTCTTGCAATACAGACAATTGTCGAAAATGCTCTTAATCATGGTATCTTACAACGTCCTACAGGCGGGACTATAAAAATTAAAATTAACAAGTATCAGGACTCTATCAAAATTACCATTACCGATAATGGTAATGGGATAGATGAAATGGTACTAAAAGAGTTACTAGAAAAGAAGAAAAATAAAAAAGGTGGGATAGGTTTATTCAACACGAATCGCCGCTTGAAGCAGTTATATGGAAAAGGTCTCACAATTGAAAGTAAACTCAATCATGGAACGACAGTATCGTTCAAGATTCCTACTATATAAAGGTTTAGATACTTATAAATTTTCACTATCGAGAATGCCTCATTTCAAAACTTTAGTATCCTCAATCGGTATGGAATTATACTTAAAAAAGCCCTAGTTTTTCTCCAAAAAGGAGAAAAACTAGGGCTTTATCCTTCGAAAAATGACTAAGCAACTCAGCACCTTCTCAGTTATTAGGTTTGTCTGTCCTGGACTTAAACTAGTACCTTAAATAAGACATTAAGATTAAATGAGTTTTTGTTAAAAAGCACTCAAAAGATAAGTTACTATCACACTAGTAATAACGACGCTAATAGCAAGTACACAATAGAAAATTAGCTTATTCTTTTTTTACTTCTATATCCTCTGGAGGTAACCGGTCCTCTCTCATCAAATCACCTTTTCCTCAATAAAATTACAGTCTTGGTCTATCTATTCACACGTATCCACCTATTAATCACTCAACCCGAAGCTTTTACATTATTTTCATTATGATTTTTGATCCATTCATTAATTTCTGCAACCTTCATTGGCTTTCCATAGAAATAGCCCTGCATCACATGACAGCCCAATTCAACTAAATGTTCAATGTGATCCTGATTTTCTACACCCTCGGCGATAACATCCAGATTAAGATCTTCCGCCATTAACATAATGGCATTAATGATTGCATGCTTTTTTGGTGTTTCTAAATCATCGGTAAATAACCGATCCAATTTAAGTGCATCAATGGGAATTCGATCAAGTATTCCAATCGATGAATAACCTGTACCAAAGTCATCCATTGAAATCCTCACACCTAATGAACGAATACTTTGAAGTTGTAAGATTATATCATTCAGGTCATAAAGTACCATGGATTCTGTGATCTCCAATTCAATCAACTGAGGGTCTAACTCCTCTTTTTCCAACACAGATTGAACCAATTCTAATAAATTACCTGACTGAAAAAGCCCGATCGAAAGATTCATGGAAACTGGCTGAGTAACCCCTTGATTCTGCCACTTTTTGCATTGACGACACGCATTTTCTAAGACCCAATTTGTAATAGGTATAATCAAACCTGTCTCTTCCACAATGGGAATAAACTCATCTGGAGAAACGAAACCTAACCTCGGGTGTTCCCACCGTAATAATGCCTCAAATCCATACAAACTATTCGTCTTCACATTCCATTTCGGTTGATACACTAGATAAAGCTGATTATTCTCAAGAGCCATTTGTATATCCTTTTCTAACTCCATTCTCCGAACTTCTTTGGCTCCCATTTCCTCGTTATAGACACAATATCGGTTCTTTCCTAAACCTTTTGCCTTATACATCGCTGTATCAGCTGTTTTAAGGAGAACGGAACGCTCCGACTGTTTGATTGTTCCTATACTAATTCCGATACTTCCGGTGACATATAATTCATTTCCTTCAATGCGATATACTTTCTTAATACTATGTAAAATTTGCTCTGCTAGTTGTTCCGCTCGTTTCTGGTCACAACGTTTGACAATGATCAAAAACTCATCTCCTCCAATTCGAAACGCTTGTTGATCATCACGAATAAACTGGCGCAACCGAATACCAACTTCTTGAACGAGTAGGTCACCTATATCATGACCCAATGTGTCATTGATCGCTTTAAACTGATCCAAGTCGAGGAATAAAACCCCTATACTCTCATTACTTATGTGAGTATCAAAAAAACGATTCATTTCATTACGATTTGGTAATCCTGTGATGGTATCTTGATAAGCCATTTTTTCCAATACATGGCGATCAAAGAACATCGCCCCCCAAGAAACAACCAAGATGATAAAGATCGTTACAGTCACAACATAAAGTAGTAAAAGATCAATGGATTGGACATGCTCCATCATCATGCCCGAATGATTGTGAAACCTTGCCGCTTTCATCCCCGTGTAGTGCATCCCACATATCGCAACCCCCATAATAATCGCAGACCACCACTTTAACCAACTAGCCGACTGATTTCGAAAACGAAGAAACAAAAATAATGCCGCATATGAAGCGACGAAAGCTATAATTACTGACAATACCCATAAATTCATGTCATATGTATATTCAACATCCATAATCATGGCTTCCATTCCGGTATAATGCATCGAGACGATCCCGATGCCCATAATAGTGCCACTTAAAGCAATTTTGTACCAATTAATATTCATTGGCATCGTGATAAAAAACGCAATGAGAGAAGTAATCAAACTGGCTAACATCGACAGTAAGGTGAGCCAGATATCATATTTCACTGACACATGCAGGTGAAATGCAAGCATTCCGATAAAATGCATGGACCAAACACCACTTCCCATTACTAAAGAACCTGCCAAAAGCCAAAATAACTTGTACTTCCCACTTGCTAGTGAAATTTTCCCTACTATACTTAATGCGGAATACGATGCTAATATAGCAATTAATACTGAAAGTGCCACAATATAGTAGTTATAACTGCCTTCCATATACACTAACTTCCACTCCAATATGAGAATTTGGGTTTTTTCGTCAAATTAATAAAAAGGCTGGCAGATAATATCTGACAGCCCTTTTATTGTGAATCATGATGATTTATCTTGCTGTATCAAACTTTTCCTTGTTTACAAACGTTTTGAATAATCTTATATAGTTTTTCTTCGGCGTTTCCCAATAAAAGGGATAACGCCTACCAATAGAATTACTATCCCTATTAGTAACGAATTATATAAATTTGTTGCTGTATTAGGTAATTCTTGTTTTGTTTCTAATGCTTTATGAGCATCTGACAATCCTACTAATGCTACATCTACTTCTGCTTGTGTTGCATTTTCATCAGCTAATACTCTCTTTGCATGCTCCAAAGCCTTCTGATAAGCTTTCCAGCTTGCTGGTGTATAGTGATTTTCTTTTAATTTGTCAGACATTTTCTCTTCTTTATCTAGCAGCTCTTTATCGACAGTAAGTGCTGCACGTGCTTCTGCTAATGCCTTCTCCGCTGCATCTACTTCTGCTTGTGTTGCATGTGGGTCGCTTATTATAGCATGTGCTGCTTTTAATACTGATTTGTAGTTTTTCCAGCTTGCATGTGAATAATCTGCACTGTTAAGCTGATTTGATTGCTTTGCTTCTGCCTGAAGCATTATTTTGTCAACTGTTAAAGCTGCACGAGCTTGCGCTAATGCTAGTGTTGCTGCGTCAATTTCTTCTTGAGTTGATTCTAAGTTACTTAACACTTCTTGAGCATGAGTAAGTGCTGCTTGATATGCTCCCCAGCTCGCAACAGAATAGTTGCTTGGTATTAAGTTAGCAGCTTCTTTTTCTTCTTTTGCTAATGCTGCTTTGTATACGAGTTCATCGTAAGCTTTTTGTAAATTAGCTAGTGCTTGATTCACTACTGCTTGCGTTGCTTCAGGATCAGCGATAACTTCATTAGCATGCTTAGATGCTTTTTCCAAATTAGCCCATGAATCGTCTGTGTACTCATTTTCTTTTAATTTTTGATCGGTGATTTCATCATCCTTCGCTATAAGCTTTGCTTTGTCAACGACGATGAAATTGTGATATTTTGTTACATTAGTTCTTCCTGCTTCTGAAGTTGTTACTTCAACTACGTATTCACCTGGAGCGAGCTTATCTTCAATCTGATATGTCCAAGTGCCATCTGGATTAATCGTTAAATTAGCTGCATCGACAACGATTTCCTCACCATCTGGACCTGTCACTGTTATTATTGCACTATCTGCACCTGCATCAGCTGTTCCAGCAATAATTGGTGTTGTATCATTCGTAATACCATCTGGATCATCTATTTGCAGTGCATGTCCGAATAGATCACCAGCTTGGAACGTGAAGTTTTCTACTGCTGTTCCGTTTTCTTCTTCACCGACAAGGTTTGAACTACCTGCTTCTTCGTTGTAGTCTACTTCTACATAAGCATCACTAGATAGTGTAGTGCCTTCTGGTAAAGTTAACTTCACTTTGTTTGTTTTCCCTTCAGGATCTACTTCAACTAATTCAGCTGAAATGACTTCCACTTTTTTACCATCAATTGTTACTGTAAATCCTGCTTTAGGATCTATTTCACCGCTAGCAAATGTTACATCTTTGTCAAATTCAACAGTAATTTCATTGTATCCATGTTCAAAGCTTGCATCTTCAGCTACTGGAGCATGTTTTTCAAGAGCATCTCTTGCTGCTTGAAGATCGTCTAATGCTGCCTGAATTTCATCTTGAGTTGCTGTCGGTTTATCTACTACCGCTTGTGCTTCATCAAGTTCTTTAGCGAATTTTTTCCATCCTTCGCGATGATCGTCTTTAGCTAATTTCTCTGCACTTTCTACTGCATCTTCTAAACTCGTTTTATCAACAACTATGAAAGTAGCTGATTTGGTAATTGTTCTTTCAGTCTCATTATCTTTTGAAGTAACGTGAACTGTGTAATCACCTGGTATAAGTTCTTCTAAACCTGTCCATTCTTCAAATATCCAACCTTCGCCGTTAATCATAGCGATTGCGTCTACTAAATATTCAGTACCTTTTCCGTCAACAATCGTCAACGTCACGCTGTCTGCTTCATTATGAACCTCACCATTAAACGGTGGTGTCCGATCATCTGTATTACCTTTTGTTCCAATTATTTGTAGTCCAGCTCCAAATTGGTCTATTGCAACAATGGTAAACTGTTCGTCAGCCGTACCATTTTCCTCATTACCATATAGGTTTGGCGTTTTGTTTGGAATATATTCTACAACAACTTCTTCTGCATCACTTGATAATGGCTTGTCAACGGTTAACGTTATTTTATTTCCATTAGCCTCTGCCTTTGTGACTTGATAAGATTTCCCGTCAACTGTTACAGTAAATCCTTCTTTTGGATTCTCTGCATTAGTTAATTTTACGTTTTTATCAAACTCAATTGTGATTTCTTGCTTTCCATGCTCGTATGAAGCTGGATTATCTTCTACTGGTGGATGCTTTTCTAATAAATCTCTTTTTGCTTGAAGATCAGCTAATGCCTTATCAACGTTCTTTTGAGAAGCTTTAGGATCTTTAAGAACGCTATCAGCATGTTCTCGGGCATCTTTAAACTCAGCCCAACCTGCACGATAATCTTCAGCTACAAACTTTTCTACTTCATCTTTCTCAGCTTGAAGTTCTTCTTTGTTAACAACTGTGAAATCATCTGATTTTGTGACTGTTCTTCCATCTTCAGTGTTTGTTGCTGTTGCTTTGAATGTGTACTCACCGAATATAAGTTTATACCTTTCAGAAACCGTGTAGGTCCAAGTATTATCTTTATTTAAAGTTGCCGGTACATCTTTAAGAACTGCTTTTCCTTCGCTATCATAGAAGGTTAAAGTTACTTTATCTGCATCTTGGTGAGCAGTTCCCGTAAAGTTTGGCGTTTGGTCATCCGTATTTCCTTTTGTAGTAATGATTTGAAGTGATGCGCCAAATTCGTCTTTTGCGACGATTGTAAACTCTTTGTCAGCAGTACCATTTTCCTCATCACCGTATAGATTTGGAGTATCGTCAGGTGTATATTTTATAACAACTTCTCCAACATCACTCGATAGAGGTCTGTCAACGGTTAACGTTACTTTATCACCATTAGTTACTGCATTTGTTACTTGATAAGGCTCTCCGTCAACAACAACAGTAAATCCCTCTTTTGGATCCTCTGCATTTAATGTTACGTTTTTATCAAAATCAATTGTGATTTCTTGTTTATCGTGCTCAAATGAAGCTGTTTTTGTTTCTACTGGTGTATGTTTTTCTAATGCATCTCTTTTTGCTTGAAGGTCGTCTAATGCTGCCTGAACTTCATCTTGAGATGCTGTCGGGTTAGCTAATACCACTTGTGCTTCATCAATTTCTTTAGCAAAGTCTTCCCAACCTGCACGATGATCGTCTTCAACTAATTTCTCTGCACTTTCTACTGCAGATTCTAAAGTTTCTTTATCAACGACTGTAAAATCGGCTGATTTTGTGACAGTTCTTTCAGTATCGTCATCTTTTGCGGTAACGTGAACTGTGTAGTCACCTGGTACAAGTCCTTCTAAATCTGTCCAATCTTCAAATATCCAGCCTTCGCCGTTAATCGTTGCGACTGCATTGACTACATATTCAGTACCTTTTTCGTCAACTATGGTCAACGTTACTCTGTCTGCATCAGCATAAATCCCACCGTTAAATGGTGGTGTACGATCATCTGTATTACCTTTTGTTCCGATTATTTGGAGACCAGCACCAAAAGCGTCTGTTGCGACGATATTAAACTGTTCGTCAGCAGTACCATTGTCCTCATCACCATATAGATTTGGAGTATCGTCAGGTGTATAATCTACAACAACTTCTCCAGCATCACTTGATAAAGGCTTGTCAACGGTTAACGTTACTTTGTCGCCATTAGCTACTGCATTTGTTACTTGATAAGGCTCTCCGTCAACAACAACAGTAAACCCTTCTTTTGGATCGTCTGCATTTAGTTTTACGTCTTTATCAAAATCAATTGTGATTTCCTGTTTACCATGCTCATATGAAGCTGGATTAGTTTCTAATGGTGATTTTTTTTCAAGCGCTATCTTTGCATCTTCTAGGTTTTTAAATGCTTGATCAATATCTGCTTGACTTGGAGTTCCAGTGCCATCATCAATTTGGGCTAAAACTCCCTTAGCTGCATCAAGTGCAGGTGCAAATTCAATGTCACTATCCGTATCATCATTATCCCATCCATCCCGATATTGCTCTTTAACAAGATCTTTTACTTGATTATAGTAATTTTCAAGATCAGTTTTATTCACAAAGTGGAAGGTTGATGCCTCTGTTACTTCAACTCCACCTTTTGAAGCTTTTGCTTCGATTGTATACTCACCTTTAATTAATGCGTCATTAAGTTTAATCGACCATTTTCCATCTTGATCAACAGTTGCAGGTCCATCAAACTTGGTATTGCCTGCTGGATCAGTTACTTTAACAGAAACGGCTGAACTTGGTTCTGTTTTCCCTGTTATCGTTGGACCAGTTGAATCATATAGTAATGCTTTATCTGCAGGGACTTCAATTGTTAATGAATTCCCCAAAGCAGTAGAAGCTTCTTCTTTAGTAGACATATTAATAGTGAGATTGCCATCACCCTTTATAGTACTTAGGCCACCTTCACTATTCTTAACAGAAATCTCAACCGGACGGTTCCCGCTATATTCTGTGTTTTTATAGTGTACGAGTTGAGCAATTCCATCAACAACACCTTCAACTATTTTTGAACTAACAACACGAATGTTGTCAATACTTAATGTCGCACCATGTAGTGTACCATCTGTTTTGTTAAACGATCCTGCGACAAAACGGAATCGATATGTTCCGTTTTCTGGGACAATTCCTGAATTAGTTGTCCAAGCTTGTGCAGACCCTCTACCATAAAGAATTTCTGTGTGCTCACCAGTTACTTCATTTACTAGAAAACCATAAACTTCATAGTCATCGCCACCATCATTCGCTTGCCAATCAAACCATAAATTATCACCTTGATTCGCCTTGAATGTTTCACTCACGGCTTCCATTCCGAAAGAAGATGCAATTTTCCCGTCTGCTTTGGAGTAATCTCCGTTCAAGAGGTTAGCATTTAAGAAACCTATTTCTAGAGCTTGGCTTGATTGAGTACTGTCCATATAGATTTTTTCCACATATGTTCCACCATTAAAACCAGTTTCAAAACCTTCTATGTTTTGAAAATCATTTCCCGTGTTAGTACCTGTTCTTCCACGATAATCTGAATTAGTCTTATAAGTGTACTCGCTATTTGGTCCGGTTACCGTATAGGTACCATCTCCATTAATTTCTATATTATTATAAGTACGACCATTTGTTTTGGTCGCTAAGTCCCCTAGCCATATTGACGTATTAATGTCCCAACTTGGAATTGAAACACCATTTCCAATTGATCCCTCTTCAAAATTCCCGTTTGGTAATGGTGCTGACAAATCAATTTGAAGCGGACCTGCTTCTCCATTAATTTCACTATTTGCAGATGCAATAGGTACACCATCAAGCAATATTTGCTCACCTACTACGGTAAGAACTGAACCGTCTGATAACGTTACACTTTTACCATCTGGTAAAAATAATTTTTCAGTGGATACATATCCTCCATCATCATTTATATCAAAACGAATATGCCCTTCTGCAAATTGTTCACCTTCATTGGGCAGAAGCTCAAAATCAGGTGCTACCTGAGCTTCTTCACCTATTATTGGATTATATTCAATGTCATTAAGTTCAGCTGCAAGCACAACTTGTCCACCAAACTGTGGCATGAAAGCACCTAGAATCAGCAATGTGCTCAAAAACACTGCCATTAAAGATCTAAACCTTTTCATTTTTTTCACTCCTTTTGTCCTAATTAATATCTATGAATATGGTAAATTCCTACATTAGGATAATTGAACTAATATATTCTTCCACATTCGACATTAAGAATAACAAACGGAACTATACAAGAAATATACAAACATCAACATAATCCTATATTCCTTCCTTCTTTCACAGTGATTTGCATAATCACGAAGGTGAGAAAATAAAGGATTCCACCCTATTTTCTAAGAGTGGAATCCTATTTTTATCTTTATGGTTGCCCTTAATAGTAACTTATGATCATTAAATATTTCCATAATGTTTTTAAATTAAGGATTGATGTTAGTAGGTAAATTAGCATGAATCACTGTGAGTAGTTGTTAGCATGAACAACCCTTTCTCCAGTTAATTGTTTATACACATTCATCTCAAAATAATCTGTGGAAATCATTTTCACCGTTTTTTTCACATCGACATCCATCGTAAATTCATCTTTATTCGGATATTTACCATTATCATAAAAATGGTATTGGTCTAAAAAGGGTGAATAAGTTTGTACATCTATTGAGTTTGTCTCTTCATCAATATGCAAGAGACGAATAAACCCATTTCCTCCATTAGGAGCCTTTTGATAATCAGCAAGAATTTGATAAACACGTCGATCTACTACACCGTCTGCATTATCATCGATTTTATTCACGAGAACCTCACTACTGTGATAATGTCCACATAATACTGCTATAACATTATTGTTTGGCACAACAACACTATCAAATAATTCATTCCCTTTATGACTTCTTTTCCCATTCCCCTGTAAGTATTCGTGAACGGCGAGAATGGCTGTCCGATCAGAGAAACGTGACAAGACCTTGTTCATCCACTTAATCTCAAGCTTATCAATATCCCAACCCATATAAACAAAAACATAGTCTTTCCCATTTATCGAAAGGAGATCAAAATGTCCACGGTTATTCTGGTAAGAACCTCCATAATAATCCTTATGCTGAAATCGATTCTCCCCAAAATATTGTTGATATTGACTATAGCTTTCCCCTACATCATGATTACCGGGCAATACACCATAAGGAATTTTTGCAACATCCAAAGTGTTCATGTATGAATCTGCACGCTGCCATTGCTGGTGATTTGCACCTCTATTCACTATGTCACCAGTATGAACAACATAATGAATGTTCATCACTGCTTTATTCTGAGAAATCCATTCCACAATCGACTTAAAAACAGCTGGGTGATCTTGTGCATAATATTGTGTATCCGTCATCCAAACAAACGAGTAATCATAACTTTTCGAAGGAGTGGAGAGCTGATCTTGAACAATCACACTTATCTTATGATTGTTCACATATTCATCAGCTAAAATGCTTCCTTTTAATGAAAACTGATGAGTTCCAGCTATTTTATGGTCAAGCTCTATCCACTTTTTTTGCCTATTGTTCCAGCCATACATTGTAACATGTCTACCTGGTAAGGAATGCCCCTCCCAATACATAGTTACTTGGTCTGATGATTTGATATCGTCGTCCACATTCACATCAAATCGATGATATGGAAATTTTGTCAGAGCACGTGTCTCATTTCCCTTTGCATCTTTTTGATAAAGAGAAACATACTTTTCAGGTGAGAATTCATTTTCACCCAGAGGGTTTCCTGATATTGGTGGTTCTGTTTCTGTTGCATTTTCACTTATTTTCATATGATTGTTTGTTTCAGACGTATATTGATGAGCAAGATAAAAGTTTTTAGAGGCAATTAATTTGATATGTGATGGATGTACTACTTCGCCAATCACAGGGTGTGCTGGCGTAACAATTGGAAAAAGGAATGCTATCGAAATTATACAAAAAGATTTAATGTATTTGTGCATGCTATTCACCCATTTATAGTCTGTGTAGAAAAATAACTTTTTACCATTAGAACAAGATAGGTAATGATTACCATCCATTCCAACTAGATAAACGTAAGAAGCCCGCTAGAACGAGAGGTACAGGAGACGAAAGCCTTAGGATTCTCATACTACAAAACAAAATTAACACAAAAAAGAGCCTAATTAAACGTTTGTTTAGGCTCTTTTCTGATTTCATTTATTCTTTTGCAATGGCTCAACAATTGCCTTTTGTATCATTAGATTTAGCAGGGATATGACTACAGCGGCTAGGATCGCTGCCCCAAAACCAGCGATCTTAAAGTCATCACCCATGAGTCCCTCTGTGATCATTAACGTTATTGCATTTATGACAAACAGAAACAAACCTAATGTAAATACGGTTACCGGTAATGTTAAGATGATCAAAAAGGGCTTTACAAGGATATTTAAAACCGATAAGATAAAGCTCGCTCCTAACGCTGCACCTATCCCACTTAAATAAAAGGAATCAAAGTAGCCAGCAACCACAATAAGAATTATTGCATTCACCAGAATACTAACTAGCCACCTTGTCATTTTAAATATCGTCCGATTCTTCAGGAACAAGGAAAATCCAAGCGAGATAAACTAAAATCAACGGAAAAAAGCCAGTAGGTATCACTAAGACCACAAATAGAATTCTTAAAACAGATGCGTCAATACCTAAATAAGTAGATAAGCCTCCAAGTACTCCGGATAGCTTACGATCAGAACGAGATCTCTGTAATTTCTTCAATTATCTTCCACCTTACGTATTTTTTATTGAAATGGAACCAGTTTTCGAGTCAGCAAATAATGATAGCGATGTTTCTTGTGATGTTCTAAATCGTAATTCCTTTTGAATGGTATCATTTTTTTCAAACGATATATCTACATCTTTAAGTTGTGCAGATAAGGTACCCAGATTCGATTTCAACTCACCAATCATTCTGCTTTCCTCTGGGGTATAAATGTCGATATTACCTGTTGTTGTTTTCGCATATAGCGTTTCACATAATGGTTCTGTCACCGTTAATTGAAGATTCCCATTGAAGCTTTGAGCATCAATTTTTTCTGCAGATCCATTAAACTGAATAAGACCTGTAATTGATTCAACTGCAAGCTTTTTAAAGCTGGAATTTGAAAGCTTAATCTGTCCGTTTGCTGTTTCAAATTCCCCATCTTGACCCTTGATATCAGAAAAAGATACAACGCCATTTGCGGTTTTGACCTTGAGACTTTCTACTTTTAAATCTTCCCCTCTTACCGGACCATTAAACAGTTTTATCTTTATTTGCTCATAAGATTGTTCAGGGACAAATATTTTTACATTCATCTTCATTGTCTTTTTATCCGTTTGAAGAATCAGGCGACTCCCTTCAACTAAACACTCAACTTCCGTTAAAAAGGTTTCTCTAGCCTGTTCCTTATTTTCGACCCGATACATTTTCGCATCACATTCGATCCTACAATCATTCTCATTCCATGCCTGTAGATTGATACTTCCATTAGGGAGATTTATATCAATATCATGAAACGATGATCCTTGAAATTGGTAGATATGATGAACATCAATTGATTTTCCAAAGTTGATATCGAGGTCAATTTCTTTTACTCTCTTCACAGCTGTATCTACCCAATCCATCAACTTTGCACCTAACGACGCATGTTTATCCTCTGTCGTTTGGTTTGAATGATCATGCTCAAAATCAATCACATCAGTTGATAATGCTGTGATCTTTTCCTCTTTTAATTGTTCATCACTTTCTAAGGATTCAATCAAAGTTAGTGCTTCATCTGCAGATAGCTTTCCCTCTTCAACAAGCTTCAAAATTCTTTTTCTTTGTTCTTTCATGTACCTCATCCCCCTATTTTTAAGATCATGTCATCATCATATTGTCGACAACAATTTAACTCCCTTGACAACATTCCAGATTAATACAATTATATTAATGATTCCAATAAGAATCATACCTCCGAAAAATACAGTTAGAAACAAGGCTTCACTTGAATTTGAAAAACCACTAAACACAATCGAAAGAATGACAGCTACGATCGATAAGAATGGAATGATATGTGAGATCAAAGCCTTTTTAGCATGCTGTTTTACTTCGATGTGATCGACAATAAAATAGATGGCTATGGGCATAAGAAAAGGTGCAAAAAACACACTAAAATAATTTAAAGAAGCAATCAACTTATTCGTTTTATCCATTTTACTATTCATCTCCTTCTCTTTAATACGTATGAAGAGATAAGAGGTTTCACTATTTTATTTTTTGTATTTAATTTTTGGTAAAGTTTTTAAATGGTTCTTTTCTAAGAGATTGTTGCTTTTCAAACAAAAACTATTTAAGGTCGATTGGAGCGGAAGTGCGAGACTCCTACGGGAGTAGCGGGACAGGTGAGCATCTGGAGCGGAAATCAGCTACACCTCACTTCTTGGTAAATAGCAACAAAGGTTGCGAAAACAGCTATTTTTAAGGAAAGGATCGTTCTAAGAGGTTAACCGTTCATTAATTGTACGATCGTCTGTTATTATGAAGGTAATAAGAAAGGTTATTAGAGTCCGTATGATCGTTTATTGTGTAGAATAACACTCTTTGAGGAAGACTTTGGTAAAACAAAAATCCTTACGCAGACTACTACTTGGTATAAAAAAACCACATTTTTAATTAATGTGGGCTCTACGTGTCAATGCTTTATTCTTTTTCCTTCACATGCATGGTCATTAAATAAATTAATTAACTCATCTAGTATCCTACTTAAACGCATCGCCTCATTGGATTGGTAACCAAATTCTTTACAAACCTGAAATAGTTTCAATCTAGTGGGCTCAATCAAATTTGTTTGTAGATATTCTCTTTCCATCATAATCTCCTCATACTTTCTTCCATTTTATTGTAATGTATGATTCCATTTCAATCAATACAAATTTCCAAAAACTACAAAAAAATTGCAAGGCATTTATTTTTAAGCTACCTTAGAGTTATTGACAATGAATCGACTATTTTATTATATAGGAATAAATTACCTATTAGTTGATTTAGTTAGTTATTTTACCTTCAACATTAAAAAGTAGAAAAAAGGATTAGGGGGATAAGTAAATAATATAACAAATCTACTAGGGTTGGTTTTGTATAGAAAAAAGAACCCCAATTAGATACGACTAATCAGAGTTCCAAAGTGTTTATCAAATAACATCCATTGTCTCAGCAAGTATTAACCAACGACTTCCTCTTTTTCTTTCAATCGTTTTTTCATTCGTTCACGGTCACGCTCGATCACAGGTTTTAGATATTTACCTGTGTAGGATTTTTCATTGTTCATGATGTCTTCAGGTGTTCCCACACCGACAATTTCTCCGCCTTTGTCGCCACCTTCAGGTCCTAAGTCAACTAGGTAGTCTGCTGCTTTTATCACATCGAGGTTGTGTTCAATGACTAAAACGGTATCACCATTCTCTACTAATCGTTGCAATACTTTTAATAGTCGAGCAATGTCGTGGACATGAAGACCTGTAGTTGGTTCATCAAGGATGTAAAAGGATCGACCTTGTGAACGTTTGTGTAATTCAGATGCTAGCTTTACCCTTTGAGCTTCACCACCGGAAAGAGTTGTTGCTGGCTGACCTAATGTGATATATCCTAATCCAACATCAAAAATTGTCTGTAGCTTCCGCTTAATTTTAGGAATGTTTTCAAAAAAGTCTACTGCTTTTTCTACGGTCATTTCCAGAATATCGGAAATGCTTTTTTCCTTATATGTTACTTCAAGGGTTTCTCGGTTATAACGCTTGCCATGACAAATTTCACACGGGACATAGACATCTGGTAGAAAATGCATTTCTATTTTAATGATCCCATCACCGCGGCAAGCTTCACATCGACCGCCTTTTACGTTGAAGCTGAAACGGCCCTTTTTGTATCCTCGTACTTTAGCTTCATTTGTTGTTGCAAATACATCACGAATGTCATCAAACACACCAGTGTAAGTTGCTGGATTAGATCGAGGTGTACGTCCAATTGGTGATTGATCAATATCAATAACCTTCTCTAGATGCTCGATTCCTTTAACCTCTTTATGTTCTCCAGGTTTTGTCTTCGCTCTGTTAAGCTTTTGTGCTAGTGATTTATGAAGGATATCATTTACTAGTGTACTTTTTCCCGAACCAGAAACACCTGTCACGGAAATAAATGAACCAAGGGGGAATTTCACACTTACATTTTTAAGATTATTCTCTTTTGCCCCTTTTATCTCAATATAACGTCCATCAGGCTTTCTTCTTTCGGTAGGTAGTGGGATAAACTTTTTCCCTACTAGATATTGACCTGTTAATGAGTTTTCGTTGTTCATAACGTCCTCGGGTGTACCCTCAGCAATAATCTCTCCACCATGAATTCCAGCACCTGGCCCGATATCAATTAAATAATCTGCTGCAATCATCGTATCTTCATCATGTTCGACGACGATTAACGTATTTCCGATATCACGCATATTTCTCATCGTTTGAATCAGGCGGTCATTGTCTCGTTGATGCAAGCCAATTGACGGCTCATCAAGTATGTATAAAACACCTGTTAGTCGTGAACCAATTTGCGTGGCAAGACGAATCCGTTGTGCTTCTCCACCAGACAAAGTACCTGCTGCACGATTCAATGTTAGGTAATCAAGTCCAACATTATTTAAAAAGCCTAATCGCTCTATGATTTCCTTAAAGATTAAGTTGGCAATCGCCATTTCTTTTTCAGACAATGACATCTCTTTGAAAAAGGTAAGCGAATCTTGAACAGATAGCTTGGTAACTTCACCAATATGATTGCCATTGATTAATACCGCTAATGTTTCCTTCTTTAGACGATAACCTTTACATGTAGGACAATTTTGCTGGGCCATATATTTTTCCATTTGCTCACGAATATAGTCAGAACTCGTTTCTTTATAGCGACGTTCAACATTACGGACGACACCTTCAAATTGAATGTAATTTTCTCTAACTTGTCCAAAGTCATTTTCATAACGGAAATAAATCTCTTCACCATCACTACCAAAGAGAATTTTATCAAGTAAATGTTTTGGTAGATCTTTCACAGGTATGTCCATATCAATTCCATAATGGTTAGTGATTGCCTTTAACAATTGCGGATAATACTGTGAACTTGTTGGCTCCCATGGGGCAATTGCATGCTGATTAAGTGATAAGTCTTTATTGGGAATGATAAGCTCCAAATCAACCTCTAGCTTAGTCCCTAGTCCATCACACCCAGGGCATGCACCGAATGGGCTGTTAAACGAAAACATTCTTGGCTCAAGTTCTCCAATTGAAAAGCCGCAGATTGGACAGGCATGATGTTCACTGAAGAGCAATTCCTCTTCACCCATCACATCAATAATCACTCTTCCCTCACCAAAGCGGAGAGCTGATTCTAGTGAATCTGCTAAACGAGCACTAACCCCTTCTTTCACAACAATTCGGTCAATCACAACCTCGATTGAATGCTTTTTGTTTTTCTCTAATTCAATGTCATCAGATATCTCCCGCATCTCACCGTCAACACGTACACGTACATAGCCTTGCTTTTTTATGTCTTCGAGTACTTTTACATGTGTACCCTTGCGACCTGATACAACTGGAGCTAGCACCTGTAATTTTGTTCGTTCAGGGTATTCCAAAATCCGATCAACCATTTGTTCAATCGTTTGTGATGATATCTCAATGCCATGAACAGGGCATGTTGGATGTCCAACCCTTGCAAATAAAAGACGAAGATAATCATAGATTTCAGTGACCGTTCCGACTGTGGAGCGCGGATTACGACTTGTTGTTTTTTGATCAATTGAAATAGCTGGTGATAAACCTTCGATTGCATCTACATCAGGTTTATCCATTTGCCCAAGAAATTGACGAGCATATGCTGACAAAGATTCAACATAGCGGCGTTGTCCTTCTGCATAGATGGTATCAAAAGCAAGTGATGACTTTCCTGAACCAGATAAACCCGTTAAAACTACGAGTTTATCACGTGGAATGGTGACATCTATATTCTTTAAGTTGTGAGCGCGCGCTCCTTTCACAACGATATGTTCCATTGCCATAATGCTTCATCCTTCCGCTTTAAGCTCTAAAATTAAATCACGCAACTCTGCAGCACGCTCGAAGTTCAATGCCTTTGCTGCTTCCTTCATTTCGACTTCCATATCCGAAATGACCTTGTCGCGTTCTTTCTTGGTCATTTTTGACAGTTTTTTCGTAACAGAGAATTCATAATCCTCTAGTTCCTCTGCAGCGACAGTAGCCCGAATGACTTCACGAATATCTTTCTGTATCGTGATTGGTGTGACTCCATGCTTTTTATTATATTCAGTTTGGATATCACGACGTCTCTTTGTTTCACTTAACGCCATTTCCATTGAGTTTGTCGTTTTATTTGCATACATAATAACATGACCATCTGAATTACGCGCTGCACGGCCAATTATTTGAATAAGCGACCGTTCTGAACGTAAAAATCCTTCCTTATCGGCATCAAGTATGGCTACTAATGAAACCTCTGGTATATCTAGTCCTTCTCTTAATAGATTGATTCCAACGAGAACATCGTATTTGCCAAGGCGTAGCTCACGAATAATTTCAATTCGTTCTAAGGTTTTAATTTCAGAATGGAGGTAATTTACCTTTATGCCAATCTCTTTTAAATAGTCTGTAAGATCTTCAGACATTTTTTTCGTTAAAGTGGTAATTAACACACGTTGATTTTTTTCAACCCTAGCGTGAATTTCTGCGATTAAATCATCAATTTGTCCTTCAATCGGTCTAACATCTATTGTTGGATCAAGTAAGCCAGTAGGTCGAATGATTTGCTCAATCATTGTTGGCGTATGTTCCATCTCAAAAGGACCCGGTGTAGCAGAAACAAAAACGATATTCTCGATATGTTTTTCGAACTCTTCAAATCGAAGTGGTCGGTTATCCATCGCTGAAGGCAGTCGAAAACCGTGATCAACCAACACTTGTTTACGAGCCTTATCACCATTAAACATACCCCTGATTTGTGGGAGTGTAACATGTGACTCATCAACAATGATTAAAAAGTCGTCTGGAAAGAAGTCTATTAATGTATAAGGTGTGGCCCCTGATGGGCGAAGCGTTAAATGGCGTGAATAGTTTTCAATTCCCGAACAAAAACCCATTTCACGCATCATTTCAAGATCATAGTTCGTTCTTTGTTCAAGACGTTGCGCCTCAAGGATTTTGCCATTTTCTCGCATCTCAGCTAAACGCTCCACCAGCTCTGCTTCTATGTTAACGATTGCCTTTTCCATCTTCTCTTCCCCTGTAACGAAGTGAGATGCAGGAAAGATTGCAACATGATCGCGCTCACCCATTATTTCACCTGTTAAAGCATCCACTTCCCGAATACGATCAATTTCATCGCCAAAAAACTCAACGCGAATGCATTGCTCATCCTTCGAGACTGGGAATATCTCAACGACATCACCACGAACGCGAAATGTCCCTCGTCTAAAATCTATATCATTCCGTTCGTATTGAACATCAACTAATCTTCTTAATAACTGATTTCTTTCGATCTCCATACCCGTTCTTAAGGAAACAACAAGCTTCTTATATTCCTCTGGTGAACCGAGTCCATAGATACACGATACACTGGCAATAATAATAACATCATTCCGCTCGAATAATGAGGATGTAGCTGAGTGACGAAGCTTATCAATTTCATCATTAATGCTCGCATCTTTTTCAATAAATGTATCTGTTTGTGGAACATATGCCTCAGGCTGGTAATAATCATAGTAACTAACAAAATACTCAACTGCATTATTAGGAAAGAAATCCTTAAACTCACTATATAGTTGGCCAGCCAATGTTTTGTTATGAGCAATAACCAATGTTGGTTTATTGACCTCTTTTATAAGATTAGAAACAGTAAAAGTCTTTCCAGTACCTGTCGCACCAAGCAACGTTTGAAATTTTTCACCATTTTTCATTCCGTTAACTAACGATTCAATAGCTTTAGGCTGATCACCCTGCGGCTGGTATTTTGAGACTAATTCAAATTGCTCGCTCACGCATAAGCCTCCATTCAAAAAGTTTCGATAGTATTAGTTTACCACATTCAGTCAGAAAATCACTAAATATACGAACTAAAGTTCGTATATTTTTTATGTAAAGTTTTTTACAATTTTTTCGTTATGTAACCTTCAAAAAAAGTCAACTCGATTGTTCCTCATATTTGTGATCTAAGTGGTTCACAAAAAAAGAGCACCATCAGGTAACTCCTTTTCTCTTAGTATATCTCCTATTAGCTATGCTCAAACCTTTACTTCCTTAAAAGGTCTGCTTTCATTTTTCGCGCATAGAAATATCCTGCAATTAGCGAGACCATGTCTAAACATATAATGTAAGGATTATCCGTGTACCCTTTTACATATGATGCGATTAGTAAAGCTACTGTTAAAGCCGTAGCCACATAGTGGTTATAGCAAACACGTGTAAAGAGGATAATAAGTAAACACGGTATGAGTAGTGCTAAAATTACTTTTAAAACCATTATAGATCTCCTATTCAACTAGTAGTTTACATGCTATAGAGAAAGGTTATAGAAGTATACTGTATCTTCTTTTTGATAACCTAAGCTTTCATATAGGGCTTGAGCCTTTTCATTATCCTTGGCCGTTTCTAATAGAATTCCAGCTGCCTTTGTTTCTAAGGCGAATTCCTTAGCCTGATTCATTAACGCTTTTCCAACACCTTGGCGTCGATAGTTCTTTGTTACATACAAATCGTTTAATAACCACTTACGAGACATGCCTACTGACGTAAAGATTGGATATAATTGAACAAACCCCATCGGTCTTCCTTCATCCATCGCAAGATAAATCACCGATTCATTCAACTGTATTCGTTCCTCTATGAACGCCTTCGCACCTTCAGTATCAGACTGCTTCCCGTAAAAAATTCTGTATTCGTTAAACAAAGTAGTTAAATTGTTTAAATCCTTTAAAGTCGCTTGAAAAATAACCAACCTATCTCCTCCATTTATATCCTTGGAAATTTGTTATGAATGCCCTTAATCATACCATGTCATTTTAATGAATAGTACGCTAAAAAATCGACATGTATAAAATTGTTTAAGTCTTTTTATCCAATAAACTTTGCGAATCTTCCTTAAGTAAAAAAGCCAACTCCAAA
>NZ_JCAXET010000015.1:0-133374 GCF_059758525.1 Metabacillus sp. GQ13 | reverse complement strand
GATTTGTGCAATTTAAGTAAGTGTAAAGGCATGCATACCTATGAATCCTCTTACCTCAGTTAGTAGAATCCTTTTCATACCGATAACATCTGATTGTATTAAGTTCTGGAATAAACACCAGTTGAAATAAATTAATCGATCTTCAACAACGCAATTATGGAGGACTAATTAAATATAGGAAAGAACGTGTTTTGATCAATCCTTCCAAAACACGTTCTTTCTAAATGTTCATTTATCAATGTAATTGGTATCAATTTGGTTAAACTTTTCTATAGCAACATGTACACCTATTTTGAGTCTTCCTGTTGATTGAGCAAAATTCGCTCCTCAGCTAAACGGATATTTTCATCAAACAGAGTTTTAGCAATGATCCTTCTAGCTTCTTTCCCTGTATTCCAGTAGTGCATATCATCAACAAGTCCAGTGATTGTATATTCATGTCCCCGAAAACCGGCATTTAATAAAGTGATCCCATATATTGAAAACGGTTCGACCAAGCAATTAGACTGATCGAGCTTCAAGCAATGGTCAAATTCTTTGTTTAGTTTGTCGCATGCCTTTTGGAGAACGTTCCATACTTTGTCCGGGTCTTCTCGGTAACTAATAACAACACGCTCAATGATCCTCATTCTGTCTATATTATAGTTTTGAATTTGTTTGATTTCGCCATTGCTTATAGTTAATAGCTTCCCGCTCCATTCCCTAATCTTTAGAGAACGAAGGCCGATTTCTTCAACTGTTCCGCTAAATGTGTTATTTACCGTGACAAAATCCCCTTGATGAATCTGTTTCTCATAAATTAAAAACATACCAGCTAGGATGTCTCTAATCAGACTTTGAGCACCAAATCCGATGACGATACCTGCTACCCCAGCACCCGCAAGAATCGAGCCGAAATTTTCAACAAAGCGTGAAATCACAAATAAGATGAAGCCAATTGAGGCAACGTACTTGGTCAAAGACCGAACGATACTTTCGATTGTTTTTTCTTTGCGTTCTTCAATGAAATCAGTACGTTGGAAAAACTTTTTAATTAGTTTATTGATCATGTAGATACTAAACCATAAGATAATCGCAGCGAGAATAATTTGTACCCATGTCAATTTTAGAATTTCATTTATTTGCTCCATTGGTCGACACCTTATATAGTTGATTTTTCTTTTGTGAAATCAATATCCTGATAATAGCTATTTTTCACAAGAATATTTGGTCCTAAACATTTTACAGCTGGGCAATGGCAATTAAGTGATTTCGCTAGTTTTGACCCCATCCACTTGTCATATGCTGATTGGAGGCTATTCTCCTGAATATTACCAAGTGCTGGTGCATCACCAAAGTCAGTGACAATGATACTGCCATCAAAGATATTTACATTCAGTCGTGAGCGGCCATCTGGGTCATTTCGAACAGTTACGTTTTTACTGTCACGAAGGCGTTTTATTAAGTCTAAATCTTCTTGGCCGTTGCTACATGCATAGAAGGGTAATGTACCGAATAATAACCAGATACGTTCATCACGAATATCAAGTAAATGATGAATAGCCTTTCTTAACTCTGACAAAGAAAGGGTCTCTAATCCACTTGCAAAGTCACTTGGGTACATCGGGTGGATTTCATGTCGTTGGCAGTGCATTTCCTCAACGATTTGTTTATGGATTTTTTCTATATAAGGAAGTGTCCGTTTATTTAGCATCGTTTCTGCTGAAACGATCACACCGGCTTTGACAAGTTCACGGCTATTTTCAATCATTCTTTCAAATAAAACGGCTCTTTGCTGAATGGTTGGTTTTCGATCCATCATCGCAAATCCAACTTCGACAAATTCATCAATCGTTCCCCAGTTATGTGAGATATGCAGGACATCTAGGTAAGGGATGATTTTTTCATATCGTTTTAAATCAAGGGTTAAGTTTGAATTTATTTGTGTACGAACACCTCGTTCATGGGCATACTTTAAAAGAGGAACAACGTATTGGTCAACTGATTTTAACGATAGCATTGGTTCGCCACCTGTTATACTAAGAGAACGGAGATTAGGGACTTCGTCTAATCGTTTCAAAAGAAGCTCAAGTGGCAGCGCATTGGGATCCTTAGGTTGTAAAGTATAGCCAACAGCACAATGCTCACAACGCATATTGCATAATGTAGTTGTTGTCAGTTCAATATTGGTCAACGACATTTTTCCATATTGCTCAATATCTAGATAAGCTTCCCATGGATCATATGAAGTTGTTATAGGTTTTAGTGAATTAGTTGTATTCATGTGGTTACTCCTTAATTAGGGCTCTTTTCTAAAAGCTTTTGCAAAAAATGATAAAAATCAGCCTTTGGATTTTTATTATATACAGTAAATATAATGAAAACGACTCTACTCATTTGTGAAAAGAGCAAGTTAATAATGAACTCGCCAATGAGAGGATGACGTATGGTAAAAAGCTATGCGAAAACAGAATCAGCGATTCATAGCATAACAACCATTTTATCATGAACCTGCCTAGTTATCATTACTGAGGAGTGAATCCAGGTCATGGTTGTCAAAAAATAATCTTTAAGCTAGGATAAAAAGGGATGAAAGGAGAGGTCGTATGGGTAACGCTGTTCACGATAAAGATTCGCAATTATCTTATTTGAAAAATCGTTTAAGTATGTTTTTAGAGGTACTTGATTCAATGGATCCTGAATCTACAGATGTAGATGACATAGATCGGTTATTGAAAATGCTTGATGATTTAGAGTTCAAGCAGGACCAGTTTAAGAAGGATTGGGATAAGTAAGTTAGTGGAATTTAATTGAATGAGTGGAGAGGAGCTGCACATTTGTGTAGCTCTTTTTTTGATAGCAGATTACTACTAACAAAGAAGAAGGATTAACGTTTTTGCACTAAGTTTTTAGGTCTTGTTCTACTGAAATTTATGTCCCTTTAAATAGGTTTGCTGTCTAGCTACTGCGCCTAGCCCCTCGAGGTCATAAGGCACTTAGGAATTGAAGGTAAAGACCACCTTCTATTCCTAAGCGTCTTATGCTTGTCGGGGCTGAACAAGGCGCTTCCGCTTTTCAATAAATAATAGCTAGAGTATAATAAAAATTGAGGGAAATAGACCGAAAGTTTAGATATCTGAAATTTTAGAATGATGATGGTAGCGTTGTCATGTTATCTCTAAAATATGCTTATTATAAGGGGGAGAATGTTGATGAAAGGTTTTTATGAAAGTATGTATCAATTAATCGTTGAAACATCGACCAATTTACCAAAGGACGTTAGAAGAGCGATTGCTGCTGCGAAGATGAAAGAGAGTGCTGGGACTCGTTCTGCATTGTCACTTGCTACTATTACGAATAACATTAAAATGGCGGATGATAATGTCTCGCCAATTTGTCAGGATACAGGCTTACCTACATTTAAACTAAAAGTACCAGTTGGTGCAAATCAACTTGAAATGAAGAAGGAAATTAAACGTGCTATTGAGCAAGCGACGAAGGATGGGAAGTTACGTCCTAACTCAGTGGATTCCATTTCTGGGGATAACAGTGGCGATAATCTCGGAGAGGGAACGCCTGTTATTAAATTTGAGCAATGGGAAAAAGACTATATTGATGCCCGTCTTATATTAAAAGGCGGTGGCTGTGAAAATAAAAACATTCAATATAGCCTCCCAAGTGAGCTCGATGGACTAGGAAAAGCTGGACGAGACCTAGATGGTATCCGCAAATGTATCCTTCACTCTGTTTACCAAGCACAAGGACAAGGCTGTAGTGCAGGATTTATTGGAGTAGGAATTGGCGGAGACCGTACGAGTGGCTACGAGTTGGCAAAGGAGCAGCTATTCAGAAGAGTGGATGATGTCAACGAACGTGAAGATTTACGTGAGCTGGAAGCATATGTAGTTAAGCATGCGAATGAGCTTGGAATAGGTACAATGGGCTTCGGTGGGGAAACAACGTTACTTGGCTGTAAAATAGGTGTCATTAACCGAATTCCTGCTAGTTTCTTTGTATCTGTTGCCTACAACTGTTGGGCTTATCGTCGTCTTGGTGTGTATATCGATCCAGATACTGGCTCAATTAGTGAATGGTTATACCAAGACGGTGAAGAAGTAGACTTCGGACAAGATGAAGCAGCAACCGCTGTGGAACTTAATGAAGCTCCTAAAGAAATTGTACTTGAAGCTCCTATTACCGAAGAACAGATTAGAGAATTGAGTGTTGGAGATGTTGTTCGAATTAATGGAATGATGTATACAGGACGAGATGCGATTCATAAATACTTATCTGAAAATGATTCACCGGTTGATTTAAATGGACAGGTCATTTATCACTGTGGGCCAGTTATGCTGAAGGATGAGGATGGTAACTTTCATGTGAAAGCAGCGGGTCCAACAACTAGTATTCGTGAAGAGCCATATCAAGGAGATATTATGAAGCGATTTGGTATTCGTGCTGTTATCGGAAAAGGTGGAATGGGTCCCAAAACGCTTCAAGCATTAGGCGAGCATGGTGGCGTTTATTTAAATGCAATTGGCGGGGCAGCCCAATATTACGCAGATTGTATTAAATCGGTCGAGGGTGTAGATCTTATGCAATTCGGTATTCCAGAAGCGATGTGGCATTTAAAAGTTGAAGGTTTTACAGCGGTCGTTACAATGGATTCACATGGAAACAGCTTACATGCGGACGTCGATAAATCGTCATTGGAAAAATTAGCGCAATTTAAGGAACCTGTGTATAAATAAGCTCAAAAATTGTGATTCAGATAGAGGAATCACAAGAAGATCAGAAGAAAAGAAGCTAAATAAACGTTTGTTTAAGAGACTTGGAACGATTTCCAGGTCTTTTTTTGTCGATTTATTAATAATCAAGCGCATACAGATTTCTAAATATGGTACTCAGTTATACTAAATGTAAAATTAAAGTAAAAAAGGGTCGATGAACCAAATAATCAGTTATAATAGTTTTGGGGTTACCATTTAAAGGAATAACAATGTGGGTTTCGAAAATTATTGGAGTGAAGAGAGAGGGAGATCTGGTTTTGATTGAATTTATAGTAAAAAGGAAAATTTTAGTAAGTTTAGTAACAGTTTTAGTTCTACTAGTAGGCGGATATTCATTATTAAAACTAGACAAAGAACTTATGCCGTCAGTTGATTATGATGGAGCATATGTAGAAGTAACGGCTGGTGAAATGTCAGCGATTGAAGTGGAACGAACCATTACGAATCCGCTTGAACAAAGCATTCAAGGTGTTGACGGTATTATAGATATCGATTCGACAACTTCAATTGGCCGTACAAGCATGCAAATTTCAATTGAAACTGGACGAGGAAATGAAGTATCTAAGGAAATTGAGGGATTAGTACATAGCACTACAGCAGAAATTCAAGGGATAGATGAAGTCATTACAGATCAAATTGGAACGAGTGCTAGCTACGAATTTTTCATGGATGTTTCCAATGGGAAAATGGACGAGATGACTACATTTACTGAGGACATACTCGAACCTCGATTAGAAGGGTTACCAGAGGTCCGCGATGTCTCATTAGCTGGAATTTTGGAGAACGAAGTAGTGATTGAACTTAATAAAGATGAGGTAACAAATAAAGGACTTACGCCAACTGAGGTATTTACGGCTATTCAGCAAGTGAATAGTGAAGCAACGTTAGGGGAATTAAGTGGAGAACAGGAAGCCTCATCGCTTCGATGGAATACAAAATTGGCATCAGTAAAGGCTGTAGAAACAATTAAAATTCCAACTCAGTCAGGTATGATCGCCTTAAATGAGATTGCGAGCGTTACCTTACAACCACAGGAGAATTCATCATACGTCTGGAAAAATGGCGCGAAGGATTTTATTTTTGTACAAATTGGACGTGTATCAGATACAACACAACTTGAAATGGCAGAGGCTGTTCGAGCGGAGATCAAGAACATTAAAGAAGACGGTTTAGTCGATCATTTCGAGCTAAATGAAATTGTTGCACAGGCTGATTATGTACAAGAATCGATCGATGGAGTCTCAAGTAATATTATCATTGGTGGGATCATAGCGATCATCATTTTATTACTATTTTTACGTAGTGTGAGAGCAACCATTATTGTTGGATTGTCGATCCCTACATCTATTTTATTAACATTTATCTCAATGTGGATATTGGATTACAGTTTTAATATGTTAACATTAATCGGTTTAGGGTTAGGGATTGGGATGATGGTGGACTCATCCATTGTGATATTAGAGTCCATTTATCGGAAGAAAGAGCAAGGTTATAAACGATTAGAAGCTGTTGTTGCAGGAACAAAGGAAGTGGCATCTGCAGTCATTGCTTCGGTGTTAACAACGATTGTTGTCTTCTTGCCAATCGGATTATTAGGTGGAGATATAGGTCAGTATATGGTCTGGTTATCAGTTGTTGTTGCCATTACCTTAATCAGTTCGGTGGTTGTTTCATTTACACTCATTCCAACGTTATCTGAAAAGTTTCTGAAGACTGGTAAAAAGCGTAATAAAAAGGAAGGTCGTATACTTAGAGGTTATAGCCAACTTGTGTCATGGGTGATAAAGAAAAAACGTAACAGTTTTGCGGTAATTATCGTTTTCTTTGCCTTGTTAGTAGGGTCGTTGATGCTGGTGTCGAAGATTCCGATGACGATTATGCCTGATATCTTCAATCGATATTCAGAGTTAATTATTGAGGTAGAAACAGGTCTATCTTTAGCAGAAAAAGAAGAAGTCGTAGCAAAGATGAGTGCAGAACTATCCAATATCGAGGATATAGAAAAAAGTTATATCATGGATCAAGGTGGGTTGTTAGTAGCAATCATTAATATGACAACTGGCGATGAGATAAAAAATGAACAAAAGCAGGTAAACGAAGAGATTCTTACCTCAATACGTGATTTGCAGGATGACTATCCGATTACTGGTGTGCAAAGCTCGATATCTGGTGGAGGTGGTGGTTATCCCGTTCAAATCCAGGTAAAAGGTGAAGACTTTGAAGGATTACAATCCATTACAGAAGACTTTGTTGGCAACCTTGAAGAGATAGACGGAATTACGGCTGTCACTAATTCAATCGAACGTACTTCGATTGAACAAGTGATCGAAACAAAAGATAGTGCCATTGAAGATGCCGGATTATCTCAACCTCAAGTAAGGCAGTTCATTGAAGAGACTTACTTGGATATGGCAATTGGCGAGATAAAAGTTGATGACGAAAATATCCCACTCACAATGAAGTGGAATGAACAAACGAATACACAAGATTCGTTACTAAAATTGAAAGTACCAACAAAAGATGGTGATAAGAGCTTATCAACATTTATCGAACTAAAAAGTGTCAATACACCGAATGAAATAACGCATAGCGATGGAGAGCGGTTTGTGACAATCTCAGCGGATATGAAAGATACAGACTTAGGAACGATTAATAGAGAAATCCAAGAGCTTATCGAGAATACGGAAACTCCGAATGGTTACAGTATTTCCGTTGCTGGGGACCTTGAGGAACAGCAAGAGCTTATCCAGGATATGATCTTAATTTTTGCGATAGCGATTTTCTTGGTTTACTTAGTTATGGCTGTTCAGTTTAACCACTTGATTCATCCGATTGTTGTGATGTCAATTATCCCAATGACCATTGTAGGGGTTATTGCTGGTTTGTTTATCACACAGCGCGAACTAAGTATGATGTCTGGAGTAGGCATTATCATGCTGATTGGAATTGTCTTAAATAATGCCATCTTACTAATTGATCGAACAAATCAATTACGCAAAGAAGGATTAGGAGTCAATGAATCAATCATAGAAGCAGGGAAAAATCGTTTACGGCCAATCTTCATGACAACTCTGACGACTGCAGGAGGAATGCTACCACTTGCATTGGCTTCTGGGACATCAGGTAATTATCAGGCACCAATGGCAACCGCGATTATTTCTGGCTTACTTTATGCAACAATGATCACACTCGTCCTTATTCCAGCTGTGTATCGTATTTTCAATGGTATCGGCAATGGCTTAAACAAGTTATTTAGTAAAAAAAGGAAAGAAAAAGTTGATATGAAAGAAAGTGCCTAAAAAAATGAGTTTCTTATTCAAAACCTTCCTAGTTGATCGGAAGGTTTTTTTATTTGGTATTTATTTCCGGTATTGAATTCTTCACTAAATCAACACTATAGATAATGACTATATATTGAGGAGAGTAAAAGGATGAAAAAATACATCATAACAATGAGTATTCTTTGTTTATTTTTTCTGTCAGTACATTCTGTTGAAGCGCAATCAAACAGGCCAATTCACTGGGGATTTTCGAAGAGTAAAAATCATCAGCCTGCTTATGCTGGTGAGGAATTGGAAAGTATCCTTGAAAAGTATGGTTCGTTTTATATGGGTGATACGACAAAAAAGGAAATTTACTTAACGTTTGATAACGGCTATGAAAATGGATATACAGCAAATGTGCTTGATGTATTAAAGGAGCATAACGTTCCAGCAACCTTCTTCGTTACCGGTCATTACTTAGATACTGAACCAGCTCTAGTGAAACGAATGGTAAATGAAGGACATATCGTTGGAAATCATTCTTGGTATCATCCAGATTTAACAACACAAAGTGATAAAGAATTTAAGAAAGAATTAGAATCAGTCCGATTAAAAGTCGAAGAGCTGACCGGACAAAAAGAGATGAGATACTTAAGACCACCAAGAGGGATTTTTAGTGAAAAAGTTCTTGATAAATCGAAGGAATTAGGCTATACATCAGTATTTTGGTCATTGGCATTTGTTGATTGGAAAGTAAATTCTCAAAGAGGATGGCGCTACTCTTACGATAATATACTGAAACAAATTCACCCAGGATCTATCATGTTACTTCATACAGTATCGAAGGATAACTCAGAAGCGCTCGACCATGCGATCGTCGAATTAAAAAGACAAGGCTATACATTTAAAAGCTTAGACGACTTAATGATCGATAAGATGATTGAGAGTCCATATTTATTCTCCCTTTGAATCATTTCAAAGGGCTTTTTTTATTTATGAAGCAGGATTAACTTGTTCGTACAAATTACAAGTATAAAAAGTTAACATGTACTTAAAGGTGAAAAATTCTGTTGACATGTACGAACGTGTGTAATACGATAAGTTGCGGGGGTAGGATAAGCGCTTACATACAAAATCATTCATCAACATAACGAGATGTAGATGAATAACTAACTTCTTAGATGCGCTTACCCCAATATTTTATACTAAGATTCATTTTGAAACGATAAGGTCCACTCTTGCTTCATTTAAGTGTTTATTATTTAGGTCCTTTTCTAATGCGCGAAAATAGCCTATTTTTAAGTCTGATAATAAACAGTGGGTATTCGTTGTATTTATTAATGAATGAATACGCATACAAAACAAGAGTGGGTTTTGGTTTCTAATGGACGGGGGGAGTTAGAAGATGACAAAGAATGTTTCTCGTAAGCTACTGGTATTTTTTATGATGGTAGTATTGGTATTACCTAGTTCAACTTTTGCGATCGACAATACAGAAGAAGAGGTACCAGTATTTAAAAATGCATCCGTACATGATCCTTCTGTTGTTGAAGCAGATGGTGAGTTTTTTGTATTTGGATCACATTTAGCCTCAGCAAAGACAAGTGATTTTATGCAATGGGAACAGGTTTCAAATGGAGTGAATCCAGAAAATCCATTGTTTGAAAATGTCGTAGAGGAACTAAAAGAGACATTTGACTGGGCCGAATCAGATACCTTATGGGCGGCAGATGTCATTCAATTAGAAGATGGAAAATATTACATGTATTACAATGCCTGTAAAGGGGATTCTCCACGATCTGCACTTGGAATAGCGGTTGCGGACAAGGCTGATGGCCCTTATGAGGATTTAGGAATTATTTTAAAATCAGGTATGTGGGATGAAGAAAGTGAGGATGGCACGATCTATGATGCGACAATCCATCCAAATGCAGTAGACCCTGATGTTTTCTTTGATAAAAATGGTAAGCTATGGATGATTTATGGCTCCTATTCTGGTGGTATCTTCATACTTGAGTTAGATCCAGTAACAGGGGAGCCGTTAGAAGGTCAAGGGTATGGAAAAAAACTTCTTGGAGGAAACCATAGTAGAATAGAAGGAGCATATGTTCAATATAGCCCAGAAACAGACTACTATTATATGTATCTATCATTCGGTGGTCTTGATGCAGTTGGCGGCTACAATATGCGTGTCGTTCGTTCTGAAAATCCAGATGGACCTTATGTTGATTCTGAAGGAAATGACATGATCAATGTAATGGCTAATAAAGAATTACCGATTTTCGATGATGCATCCATTGAGCCTTATGGTGTGAAAATAATGGGGAACTTCCTATTCAAACGTGAGGTTGGTGAGAAGGGAACTGGAATTGGTACTGGGTATGTATCACCAGGACATAATTCTGTTTACTATGATGAGGAAACAAATGATCAATACTTAATTTTCCACACACGATTCACTGAAAAAGGCGAGCAACATGAAATTCGTGTTCACAAAATGTATATGAATAATCAAGGCTGGCCAGTGGTCTCACCTTATCGATATGCAGGAGAATCGTTAGATGTAGTCTCCGAGGAAGATATTAGTGGAGATTATAAATTTATTAATCATGGTAAAGACATATCTTCTGAGATAAAAGAATCTGTTCTTGTTAATTTAAACAACGATGGAACGATTTCAGGAGAAGTGAATGGTACATGGGAGCTAGCAGATGATAATAAGGCTGTATTGAATGTTGATGGCATAGAGTACAATGGTGTATTTGTACGTCAATGGGATCCAACTTCAGAAAGCTACCTCATGACATTTACTGCCCAATCAAATAAAGGCGTTTCAATTTGGGGAAGTAAAGCAGAAGGTATGACTGATGAAGAAATTGTAGAGTCAGTAAAAAGTGACCTATCAATAGGAGAAACTAGCAATGTCATTAGTAACATAAAGCTATCGACAACTGGTCTTCGTCAAACTGAAATAAAATGGCAGTCTTCACATCCAAAGATTGTTTCAGAGCAAGGAGTTGTGACTCGTCCTGTTGGTGAGGAACCTGTAACAGTAACGCTAACTGCGACGATTACAAAAGGTGATGTGACTGCGACTAAGACATTTGACGTTACTGTTCTTCCGCAAGAGGAAGGTAAATTGGTTGCACACTATGCTTTTGAAGATAATTTACTAGACAGTACTGGTCAAGTAGCTGCTGGGACAGTGACAGGAAATCGAATCAATAATACAGATGGTGTGACTACCTTTGCAAGTGGTCAGGTAGGACAAGCAGCAGTGTTTAATGGTTCATCAGGGATTCGTTTACCAGATGGTCTGATCTCAAGCAATAAATATACGGTCTCATTATGGTTAAAACCAGAGGAATTGACCAGCTACACGACAACCTTCTTTGGTGCAAGTAGCGAAACAAAATGGTTAAGTCTCTTACCACAAGGTCATGATGCAGCCAGCAATAACACGATGCTTTGGTCAGGGGAATCTTGGTTTGATGCAAATACGGAGCAAAAAATCGCAGTAAATGAATGGTCACATCTAGCTTTTACTGTCAGTAACGGAGAAGTGACAGTCTATATTAATGGTGAACCAGCATTTAGTGGAACTAATTTTCCAGACGTATTCACAACCACAAACGCAGCCTTCGCGTTAGGTGTTAACTATTGGGATATTCCATATAAAGGGTTAATGGACGAAGTGCTTATTTATGGGGAAAAGGTATTAACAGAAGAAGAAATTAAAAAGTATTACTCAACTGGAGAATTTCCAACTAATCCAGAAGAAGACGGAGAAGAAACACCGACAATTCCAGATGGAGATGGAGAAACACCAACACCTCCAGGTGGAAATGGAAATGGAAATGGAGAAACGCCAACACCTCCGAATGAAGATGGAAAGGAAACACCAGTTGTAGAGGTTTCTGATGAAGTGAATGGCGACAAAACATCAGAAGAAGTAGCAGGTGAGAAATTACCAGCTACAGCTACAAATACGTTTAATGTACTATTAGTAGGTTCACTGCTGTTACTTGTAGGAGCAGTTACGATCTTCTTTGTAAGAAGAAAAAATAGTGTCGAATAGATAAGAGAAAGAGATTGACTCAGGTTTGAGTTAATCTCTTTTTTGTTGAATGCTAAGAGAAATGGAGACAATAATCGACTAGAGACTTGTTTTCACCAACAAATTTTATGAGTGTTAATGCATTTTTTATGTGCTAATAATAGATAAGGTTAAGAGCTCGGCTATCATCTGCTGGATATTCATTAGAAGAAGTATTAGTATTATGGTTAGTTCTTCTATATAATAGATCGACAAATGGTTACGTTATATAAAGAAGTAGAAGGTTAACTTAAGAACGGAGAATTTAACTAATGGTAGAAAAAAATAAGAATCAGTCGATTAAAATTTCACAAGGACAAACATTTCCTTTAACGATAAAAAGACTAGGTATTAATGGAGAAGGTGTAGGCTATTTTAAAAGACAGGTTGTCTTTGTACCAGGTGCACTTCCAGGAGAAGAAGTTGTCGTTGAAGCAACAAAGATCCGACCGAATTTTGCTGAAGGAAAGGTTAAGAATATCCGCAAACAATCACCTTTCCGTGTAAAACCACCATGTCCAATTTATGAGGAATGTGGAGGATGCCAGCTCCAACACCTAGCATATGACCAACAACTAAAGGAAAAACGAGATATCGTGATCCAATCAATGGAACGCCATACAAAGCTTAACGTTGAAAAGCTTGATATCCGTTCTACAATCGGAATGGAAGAACCGTGGAATTATCGAAATAAAAGTCAATTCCAGGTTGGTCAGCTGAAAAATGGACAATTGATAGCGGGTTTATACGGTTTAGATTCGCACAAACTAGTGCCAATTCAAAATTGTATGGTACAGCATCCATTAACAAACAAAGTATCAGAAGAAGTTAAACAAATTCTCGAGGACTTTCAAGTACCTGTATATGATGAACGCACACAAAAAGGTATCGTGCGAACAATCGTAACAAGAGCCGGCTTCCAATCAGGAGAAGTTCAAGTGGTCCTCGTTACAACCCAAAAAGAAGTACCGAGAAAAAAGAAAGTAATGGCCGAAATACAAAAAAGATTACCAGAAGTTACATCACTCGTTCAAAATATCAACGGAAACAAAACATCACTCATCTTTGGCGAAAAAGAAATTCATCTTAGTGGCGAAGAAGTCATCCAAGAAACATTAGGTGATTTGAGCTTTGAACTCTCAGCAAGAGCGTTTTTCCAATTGAATCCCGTTCAAACAGTAAAGCTGTATGACGAAGTGAAAAAAGCAGCAAATCTAACCGGTAAAGAAAAAATTGCTGATGCATACTGTGGTGTAGGAACAATAGGTATGTGGCTTGCAAGTGGGGCAAGTGAAGTACGCGGTATGGATACGATTGAATCTGCGATAATTGATGCACAGGAAAATGCTTATCGACACGGGATTGAAAATGCTACTTATGTTACTGGAACCGCTGAGGAATGGCTTCCGAAATGGATAGACGAAGGCTGGCGTCCTGATGTTGTCGTGGTCGATCCACCGAGAACTGGTTGTGACAGTAAGTTTTTGGATGCGATTAAAAAGGTGAAACCTAAGAAATTTGTTTATGTGTCTTGTAATCCTTCGACATTGGCTAAGGATATTGATTATTTGGCAAGTGATTATAGGGTTGAGTATATTCAGCCGGTGGATATGTTTCCGCATACGGCGCATGTGGAGTGCTGTGTGTTGCTCGTAAAAAAATAGAAGATATATAAGGGTCCGAGAATCGGTAGTGGATTCTCGGATTCCCATCTTCTTTTATTTCAATTCTTTCTATTAGTTTGTGAAGCATTTCTTCGTCAAGAATAGGGTTTTGAACAAACCGTTCAATTTGTTGGATAAGTTTTGTAAAATCAATCGTTTGTTTTTGTTGGAGTAATCCCTTTTCTAATTTTAACTTTTCCTCATTTAGTTTAGCGAGTTGGATACCATTATCCTCAATGAGTAATCTGTATTCTTCATCTTGGATTTCACCCCGTATTTTCATGCGAAGTGCAGCCGTTTGTCTTTCTTTAAGTTTTCTATCTCCTTGAGAATGGTAGTGAGTTGTTTTTGATCCCGCTGAATGAAGTTTGCAACCTTTTTCTCAATGTCTTTTTGAATAGATTTTGTTGAGAGTGCTGAAAACATTTGCTTTATATCATTTGAAATTGCTTCAATCAGTCCATTTTCTCTTACATGGTGATCTGAACATTTTGTATGACCATATTTATTGTATGCCCCACAAATATATCCCTTACGATTGGCTTTATAGTGCATACTCTTACCACAATCATCGCAAAAGGAAATATTTGTGAATAGATGTTTTTTAGCATATGGTCGTTTACGTTTTCTTTCAGAGATTAACTGTTGAACAACATGAAAATCATCTTTGGAGATAATAGGCTTATGTGTGTTTTTGATGACAACATAATTTGCTGGATTAATCTTTTTACGTTTTTCAGTTGTTACACTAATTGAAGTTTCCTTTTGTTGAACTAGATTACCGGTGTAATGTTGATTTTCTAGTATTTTTCTAACAGTAGACCCATGCCAAAGTGAACTTGCATTTCTCTTTCCTGCAATTTCAGAAGGAGTCGGTATATCTTCCTCTAATAGCTCCCTTGCAATTCTGTCAAATCCCTTACCTGAAAGATAAGAGTTGAATATTCGACGCACTACATCAGGAGTAGAATCAATTCTAGGTTTTAAAACTCCATTCTCAACATAGTATCCGTAGGGTGGAATGGAGCCTTTAAATTTACCAATCTTTGCTCTGATTTGTAGAGCAGCCTTCACACGTTCACTTGTTCTTTGGGATTCTTGTTCATACATCCAAGCGTATAGTCCAAACATTTGAGTATTTCCCGATAGTGTGTCAATTGCACCATCCATGGTAAGGATGTGTATGCTTTGAATTTCTGCAAGATTTTTAATTTCATAAGATAATTGTCCATTTCTGGCTAATCTGGATAATTCCTTTGCCAAAATAATGTCGAACTTTTTCATTTTTGCATCTTCAATCATCCGTTTTAGGGCAGGGCGTTTATTTGATTTCGTCCCAGACTCAATGTCTAAATATATATCAAATAAGTCCCACCCTTTCTCAGATAGTAGATTCATAAACAATTCTTTTTGGTTTTCAAGGGACTGTTTTTGTTCTTCTTTGTTTGTTGAGACACGAATGTAAATTGCTGATCTCATGTCACTTCCTCTCCTTTCTCGTTAGAAGAGTCAGTGGAATTCACCTTAGTATTATCATAGAATTCCTTAATGAGTGCGTCAATTTTTTCATTCAAAATAGATTGGAAAATGCTTTCGAGGGTAATTGGAGATTGATTATTGAAGATTCTTTCGAGGGTCATGATGTTTTCCTCCAGTTGTTTTTATTTTATTGTAGATTTTCATTTTAAAATAATTGAGTGGGGAATTTCAAAGTCATATGGTTTGAGGGTATTCGAGGGGAATGTAATTGATGATTTCCTTTTTTGATAAATTCACTTCCTATCATTGTGAATATCATGTTATGTCCCTATATTAATTGGGATCATGACATAAATCAAAATTATTAAGTTCGAGGTCGTATCAATAGTTCATAGAATAACAACCCCTACCAAAAAGGCTGCATGTGGAATGAGATAGCCAAAAAACGAAACCGTAAGCATACAGCTTTTACGGTTTTTTCTTGTAATCATATACTTGTAATCTACTAGACAAAAGGAAAATTCTGAACCTTTACTATTATGCACATGCTGTAATGTTGTTCTACGATTTTGTGAGGACATTGTTGAATATTTACTTTACAACTTCAGTAGGATGCTTTACTTAACAATCACATTGGTGCTTATCAATGTGTTGGAAAGTCATATAAATTAGTTAGGGACGGGAAAAACAAAACCAAGTGAACCCTTGATAACAAAGGCTTTCTTTCTTTGCTCCCATGAACTAAAATAAAGGAGATGGTTTTACAATGATACACACATTTGAAATGATGTTGCTCGTAGAAAATTCCAATATTCAACACCTATTTGCCATGTACGGGGTTAACCTCAACAAGTATGATTACTTTGGGGCTGCGGTTACACAACTAAAGAGCGAAGTTAAAAAGAGTTTCCCTGCCTATTCAGTTACCTGGATTAGTTGTCGTGCGGATGGAAACTGGAATCTACACTTGAAAGTAGATGTTGTTAAAATGTTGCACAAAGGAGAGATTTTAGAGAAAGATTATAATTTGGTAGAATCAGATATTCGAAAATTCCTTATCAGGCACTTTGGTCATTCCTTGTATTTTGACTCCCATACACTCAAGAGAATTGATTACAAAATGGATGCTGTCGTACCTAAGCCAAAGGACAGGGAACTGTTATTTCAAAATACACTGCTAAAATATGCTTACAAGAAAAAAATCAAATGGGGTAAGGATGAAAATGGCAATCCTTTTAAATATGTAACTTCTCAATATCACAAATGTAATAGTATTGAGTTGAACATTTACGATAAAGAAGAAGAACGGATAGCAAATGGTGAAGAAATTCAATCATACGAAGAAAATGTGGTAAGATACGAACTAAGACTTAAAAACAGCCACCTGAACAGCATGAAAAGAAAAGATAAAGGAAAAGGCAGACCAAAGAAATTAAGGAGTTATTTTTCGTACCAGTTATGGAAAGAGTATATGGAAAAACACGTTCTGCCAATTGTTCATCGAGGGGACTATTATAAAATCACCGAGGCAGAAAAAATCATTGAAAACAGTCATTTCTCAAAAAAGAAAAAAGATGACCGTCGAGCATTCCTTGTTCAAATCTCCAAAGGCAGTATTGATGCCTAAGAAACATATGTCTAAACCCACTTATCGAAAATACCTTCGTGATCTTGAAAGTATCGGAATATCCCCCATCCTCATTCCAAAAAATCTCACCACCCAAAACCACACCACATTCCCAAGTTTCTTGAAAAATCCATTCAAAATTTGAACGTCAAAATGTATTCCAAATGAAAAATCCCTTATAGAGTTAGATTCCAAACGAAATAGAAAAACTGTAAATCCCACCCTGCTTGTATAAGGGTGGGAGTAATGAATTAGATACATATAACACTTTCCAAATACTTTTTCATTGCTAATCCGTTCCCCTCCCGACTGACTAGAACCCTTAGTTAATAAAGAAAATCGTGAAGAAGTATCTTTTATATCATTACGTATTCTTGTGAAGGGAAAGAAGATCGTTCGTAACTTACGATATTTCGATTAACCGAAAAGCCCTTTATAAGCTATTATGGATGAGGTGACTGTTTCAGGATAACGATGGAAACTAGAGTTTTTGGTGGATGGTACAATGGATATTGAAAAATTTATTAGTGATAAGGATAAGTACGATGTGAATGAATTGGAACCACTTTTTAAGGAGTTTAGCGACCAAAATCTTATTGTTTTAACGGTGCATTCTTCGAGAACGAGAGATTGCTATTTTGCTTATTCAAGTAACGAGCAGTAGAGTGTATGTAGTTATTTCTTATACCACCAATATTATATATTTGAAGAGCCATTATAAGACGCTCTTTCTTAGTGTTGATATAACTGTTTTTTTAGGAAAAGGATTAAAGTTGAAACTTTTTTATCATAATTTCCCTCTAATAGGCAGAAAGGAGGTCAATTTAATGAATGAACTTAAACTGATTAAAAAGGCGATGAAGGGAAACAAGGAATGTTTAGAGGAGCTTCTTGTTTTACATGGTGATCAATTGTACCGTACTGCTTACATATATGTTCGAAATCGTGAGGATGCTTTGGATGTTGTCCAAGAGACCTCTTACAAAGCATTTTTATCAATTGAACAATTAAAAAGTGAAAAGTTCTTTTTAACTTGGCTAACAAAAATACTTATAAACTGTTCGTATGATGTACTAAAAAAGAGAAAGAAAGAATTACCTTTGAACTGTATGGACGAGGTTACTGATGATAAAAGAGAAAAAGGAGTAGAGTACCTAGATTTATTAGAGGCGGTTAGTGGGTTAAATGAAAAACATAAAAATGCTATTATTCTTTTTTATTTCCATGATTTACCTATAAGTGAAGTGGCTAAAGTAATGAACATACCGGAAAATACCGTAAAAACCTATTTAAGTAGAGGGAAAGAACGATTAAAAAAGTTGTTAGGAGGAATGAACAATAATGGAGAAAAAGTCATTGCAAGAAGTATATGAGAAAATCGAAATACCCAAAGATGGAATTTTAGATGCAATAAAGGCTGGAAAGGAACGTGCTAGTCATCCTAAAAATAAGATGGGCCCTAGAAAAATTATATGGTCCACAGTTGCTGCTGCAACGATTATTGTTTCTTCAAGTTTCATTTCTCCTTCACTATCCCACGTAATGGCAAAAGTACCGTTGTTAGGTGATGTGTATGGTACTTTTAATGATTTGGTAGGTAGGAGTTTACAATCTCAAGATTTGATTACAGAATTGAATCAAACCTATAGCTCCAAAGGAGTGGATGTAACTATTACAAATGCTTATTATGAAGGAGCTGTAATTGGAGTTACATTTTCCGTTAAAGGAAATGTAAGGACAGAGGAAGATGGTAGAATCCAAGGGTTTTATGAAATATTTGATGGTAAAGGTGGTATTTCTGATAGTAAAGAAATAGTATACATTGAGCCAACAGATAGTGGCTATATAGGTCATATACAATTAAGCTATCCGAAAACAGAATTACCACCAGAAACTTCTTTTCCACTTGAATTCAAGAGGATAGGTGAAAAAGAAGGTAGTTGGAGATTCGATGTACCTATAAACCAATTACCTTATGAGACAGTAAATGTTGACAAAGGAACGAAAGATGAGGATGCAGAAATAAATGTTCATTTTGATTCAATTATTGAAGGAAAAGCATCAACTGCTATTAACTATACAGCTACCTTTCCAATTGAAGGTAAACATGATCAAGTACGATTAGAGGCATATGATGACCAAGGTAGAGAGATTAATATATCGACAGACGGAATAGACCTAGATACGATAACAGAGAATAATAAAATTGTTGTTAAAGGAAGAAGTATTATTCCACAGTCATTAAAGGGAGAAACAAGTTATATTGTAGTTCAACCTAAAGTGGCCTTGAGTGAATCAGATTATTTTATTGAATTAAATGATGCAACTCCAGTTGAAATCAATGCTGCAAGGCAAGATTTTGTTGTTGAAATGGAAAATGTTACTGTTAAGAATAAGGCTGTTACTCTTGATTTTCAAATAAATAAGGGTAACGACATGAATCAGGATTTTTTGTTTTACAGTGACTTTGCTCGTAATGATGTCACACTGGTTAAAGAATCAGAAAAGGATATTTATAAAGAGGCGATTAAACACTCAGTTGAAGTAATTAACAAAGATAACTTACGCTTTAGAAGTACATTCGATATTAGTAAAATCAGTGATTTTAACTTAAATGACTATGTAATAAGAATTAATATGGGTTCATTAAGTTCCAATATTCCTGTTGAGTTAGAAAAGGTTAAAATTGATTTGAAATAAATAGGAATTTTTTTAAAAAGACAATCTTTATTTAACTATGGTTGGACTTTGATATTGTCAACTTAGTGGATAAAATTGTTGTTATTTTACACTCTATATTTAAAATGAATATCTCAAAACTGAACCCAATAGAAAAAGAGCCATGGTTTGGCTCTTTTCTTGTTATCGTCTATATTTGGTTTGCAAATCTAACAAAGATTGACAAATCAAATCTTGGATTTTGTATTGAGGATAGTATTCCTCACAGAATTTCTTAAACTCATCATAAAGATCGGTGTTCATTTTAACACTTTTGTTTTCATACTTGGCTTCCTTACTGTAAATCCTTTCATCAAGCACCAACAATCTATTTGAGTGGTACATTAAAAGCAAACTTTTTAAAGTATCAAAGTGTTCCTTTATAAAGGATAGTTCATCTGTTTCATCCTTCTGTTCCGCTTTTAACCGTTCTTCTTCTGACCTCACGAATGGGTAATATTGCTTGTCCGACTGGTGATAAAAATAATTACCAACTCTCATTTCTTTCGTGAAAGTGCTGTATGGGATACCGATGAGTTCGGATACTTTCTTCAAGTCATATTTTTGTAATAGTTGGTTTACCTCTTTTATTCGAATAGATGGTTTCGTTGAAAGAATGTGTCTTTGTCCATAGGCACAACCCCTTTACTTTAATGAAGATATAGTATTATAGAAAGAAAGAGATTCTTTTATTCCATATGAGTAGGAAATGCAATGTAAGAAATTGAGAGAGAATTTGTATTACCTATTACTACCTATCTAAACCAAAAGATTGTTATTGACTTATTGGAAGTAATAGAGGATGGGTTTGCACAAGTAACTTATTTAAACATCTCAACTATAGAAGGTAGCACGATACTGGAATTGTTGATGGTGAAGGTGGATTTGGAAAGTAAAAAGGTATTCAGAAAAATAAAAAGAGGTGTTTCTCATATTTGACAATAATGTAGTTGAATGCATAAAAGAAATCACAGAATCCTCAAAGAATGGAAAACTCGTCTTTTTTGTTGGTGCGGGAGTTTCAACACTTTCAGATTATCCTCAATGGTGGAGGTTGGTAGATAAGTATCATGAAGAGCTCTATGGGAGTCCAAAGAAAGGAAACTATTCTTCTGATGAATATCTTCGAATTCCTCAAATATTTTATAATGTCAAAGGTGAAATGGCATTTGATGGTATACTAAAAGGTTTTTTTCAGGTAGATAAGCCTACGAACCCAATACATGACAAGATATTAGCTATGAACCCAGCACATGTAATTACAACTAATTATGATAATCTGATTGATACTGCTTGTTGGAAGAGAGGGAAATATTTTAGTGTAATAAGTGCTGAAGAAGACGTTGCTAATGCCACTTCATCAAGGTATTTACTAAAGGTTCATGGGGATTTTAGACGGGGTTATAAAGGGGGAAATGTAGTTTTAAAGGAAGATGACTATCTGAATTATGATCAGAATTATCCTCTTATCAGTAATCTCATGAAGACAATAATTGCAACGCATACCATTGTTTTCATAGGTTATGGTTTAGGAGATTATAATATTAATATGTTGTTAAATTGGGTAAGAAAGTTACAAAAGGACAGTTTTCATAAACCGTTTTTTATTAGAACAGATCCTTCGCCCATTGAAAATGAGACTTCAATCTATTACGAAAATAAAGGATTACGAATAATTGATGCAGCTAGTTTGATAGATAGTAGTGAATCTGATTATTTAGAACGTTATTCAGCAGTAATGGATCTTCTTATCGAATCAAAAGAAAATAAATTTATCACAAAAGACGACGAAGTAATTGATTATATATACGGAAAAATAAGCCCATTATTTGCCCTTCAGTATATTCGTAAAATTGATCTCAAACATGTCTTTGAATACGATTATCACTTTGAAGTCAATGGTACTGTTGTTCGGCTTAAGAATAAGGGCTTTGGTTATATGGAGCGTTTTTTTGAATTAAGAGAGAGCTGCGATGAGAGAAGTAAACTTTCCAAAAAACAATGTGAAAGGTTTAATGCTCTTTCTAATTTCTTTGAGAAGAATGGAGTTATCTGTATGGTGAAAGATGCAGGTACTCTGAATACCTCGATAGAGATTAATAGTTTGGCATATCACGGCAAATATGATGAAATGAGGAAATTTATTGAAGAACAATCGGTAAATATTGAGGATGATTATAAAAAAGCATTTTTTCTTGCGTGTCTAGGTAGGTGGGAAGAATCCTATAACCTTTATTCAAATATCATCTTAAATTCTATAGATGAATCAAATTGGTGTGTACATTATCTATCACAAATAAATAGATATAGGATTTTTCAATCTATAACACAAGCTGTAACACAGTTCAATAGTCTTGGTTTATTAACATTTGGAAGGCATTATAAACCATTTACTGATGAATTTCTTGCTAGGATCGAAAGGGAAATGACAAATTTTATTATTGATGATTTATTTAGCGGTATGCCATTTGAGTTTCAAAAGAAATATAAGATACTTGAGTTTTTAAGTGATAATCAGTTTTTATATGATGATACTGTAAAACTTTTTGAGTTGACTAATAAAGTGCGTTCTGAAATAAGTAAAGGGTCTTATTCTTTTGGAATGTCATCTGATATTGTTGTTCTTCTTCGGCTTTATGATAATTTACGGTTTTTATATGAAAATTGCTTATGGTCTGTTTCTTTTCATGAATTTCATCAATATATGCGAAACTCAATGAGCCTACTAATTGAAAAGGCTGAATATGAGCGAACGAGGGATATAGATGAATTTGGATTCTCTTTTGGGGGAAGAAAAACAGGTTTTTTTATTGATTATTACGATTTTGTTAATATATCGAGAAACTTTAAAATTGATGACATAAAGAACCTTGAGAGAAGTTGCTCAATTGATAAAATTAGGTTTGGTGAACAGGAAAAAATCGAAGAATACTTAGTTGGTATAGCAGAAGAAATTACTAAGCAATTTTCTGCTAATGGAATGAACGTCATTTTTTATACTCAGTTTATTTCGGAAGCAAAGGCAGCACTCTATTTTGCTAAATATGTAAAACTATCTGAAGAGGGACTTGGGAAAATAGTGAAAGCGTTGTTGTTTTATTTTCCTGAGAGAGATTTGGATATAGGAAAACGCTATATATGGTTAGAGAGATTAACTAAATGTAATGGATTACCCGAGTCAATAATTTCAATTATTGATGATTTTCTAGTGTTACAGGCAGAAAAACATATTGATCAAAATCATTCAGAGGTATCATCAAATGGTTTATATTCCAGGGACTATGGTGCTTTAATTAAGCATTTTGAGAAGAATTTTATTTCAAAAAGACTATCAGAAATCACTTTATGTTTAACACAAGATAAGCAAAAACAAATTGATTTTTTGTTTAAATTATTTCGCTTACTTTCCACTAATGCAAAAAGTCATCTATTTAGTTTTAAAAAAGTTGAAAATATAAATGATTTAATGAATGGAATTAGAATAGGCTTAATTGATGATTTCACTCCGGAGCATGAAGAATTAATTATTGAATATCTGGAGACACGAAAGATAGATTATATTGTTGAGAAGGACAAGGGAATACAAACTTTTTCTTCTAACGACTATATGAGTACCTTTGGTATCTGGTATTTTCTTGAGGAAATAAATAATTCAAAAATGGAAAAGTTTATTGGAATGGATGATCAGTATGACTTTTTTGTAGACCCGGAGAATTTTGATTACAAAAAGTTTATACCATCGTGGCTAAAAAATTATAATGAAAAATTACTTGGTAATATCGCTGGTAATAAACATATGAAACATCATGTGATTGAGGTACTAAAAGAAAGAGTTGAAAACTCAAATGATAAGAGGTATTTGGAAATTTTAATGAACCACTTTATCTAAAACTCGTTGTAAATCTTACTAAGGGTGAATTCCACTGCTCAAGGAAATTTGCTATGGTTTGTCTACACATAGCACTCTACGCATGTGGAGTGCGTTGCGAAAATAACTTTAAAATAGTATGGGAGAGCCTGATTTTATATAGTAGAAACTTGCAAGCAAATATTGATGGTGATATTAAGGTAATTTATAAACAGGTGTGTAAATGAGAAAATCAGGGTCTTGACAAGAATTGTTTTCAAAACGTAGTAATGACGTATTGAATTACACATTTAAGTGAACAATTAATTATGCATATGTTCACCGGTGAATAAAAGAAAAACACGTATTCTTGAGCAGTGTCCTCCTTTCATACTTTCTATCTAGAGTTTTTCGATTTATAAGGGTTTTCCCTCAAAGTAGCTGGAAGCCTTTACGATCAAGCCTTGTTTCATCTCGATGAAGTAAATAAACGACACAAGAGTTGGAATGCCGCCTCATGGATGGAAAGATAACCACACATTTATCTCATCACCCCTTTGAATGAGTGTGCCTGACCCTCAGACTTAGGTGCTTTTATATGCCGGGGTCATACATAATTTTCTGAATATTTAACGAATGATGTTCTCTTTTAGTGTATAGTTGGAGTAAATCATAATAACTATGCACCGATAGGATTAAGGTGGCTGTGTTAGTTGGAGGGATGTATAATTGAGTAGAATTATTTTATCGACTGAGAGTGGAGCGGATGTACCAAAAGATTTAGCTGACAAACATGCTATTCAAGTGGTACCGATGCACGTCATCATGGATGGACAAGACCATTTAGATGGTGATCTATCCGTAACAGAAATTTATGACTATCATGATCGCACAAAAAAGATACCATCTACAACGGCCACTAATGTTTATGAATATCAGGATTTTTTTACGCGAATTAAAAAAGATTTTCCTGATAGCATCATTATTCACATTGGCTATACGTCAAAAGCATCTTCTTCCTTTCAAAATGCGTTAATTGCAGCAGAAGAATTTAAGGATCTTTTCCTAATCGATGCTTTGAATGTTACAGGTGGATTAACTGCAATCGTGATGTATGCTGTTACTTTGCTAGAAAAAGAACCTGAAATTGAACCTGTTCAATTCATAGAAAAAATAAAATCAAAGGTTCCTAAATCAAGACTGGCTTTCGTTCCCGGCAGCTTAGAATTTTTAAGGGCAGGTGGACGTGTAGGTAATATGGCTTATCTCGGAGGGGCATTATTAAAAATAAAGCCATGCATTGAATTAATAGAAGGAAATCTTGTTTCAACTAAAAAATACCGTGGGCAAATGAGTGTAGTCGCGGAAAAACTCATGCGAGATTATTTAAATCAATATGATATTGATAAAGAACAGCTTTATTTTATATACTCAATCGGACTCAGTGAAAGTATCAAGCAGCAGATGAATGAAATCGCAAATCGAACAGGTTTTGAAAATGTAAAGTGGATTCAAGCAGGTGCTATGATTTCTACTCATTCTGGACCTGGGGGCTTCGGGATTGCGGGACTTGAATATTAGAACGATTCTTAAAAAAACCGCCTTGATAGACTAAAACGTTTTACAATTAGCGGTCATGTTGTTTACTCAGAAAATATTGGATTAATATGTCGCAATTGGTTTTAACAAGTGTAGTAATGCCTGGAGACATTTGCTATGCTCAGTGAGAAAAATGGTTCTGAATATATCAAACGTTTTTTTATTATTGAAAAAGGTAAATTTTAAGAAGTCTAAATCAGTGAGTGTGCCTAACCCCAGTACGGATAGATCGGGGATCAGGCACCTTTTTTTGCTTTGTCTTTTTTTAAGTAGATAAATTGCATGATCATTTAAGGGGACACTAACCATGGTTGCTTTTCAAGATAAAGTAAGTTTCATCTGGTCAACCGCAGAGGTTTTACGTCGTTTTGATTGCGTATTAGAAGATGCGCGTGAACCATTTTAAATCGGTGTTCAACTCGACTAAAGAAAAATGTTTAGCTTGTAAGAGAATTACGAAGAGAGTAGAAACATACCCAGCTAAAGATTAATAAACCCACCAACAACATCTCTGTGTTGCCGCATACACTCCACTCATTGTGAACAGCCCCTACTTTTCACTTCGTGAGTAAGGGACTGTCATCAATAGATTGATTATATTTATACGACTATCTTTTTTTTATTTTATTATACAGGGCTTCCGAAAAGTGAATGACTACCTCTATATTTATATTTTCCATTCACTTTCTTTATAGCTGGGTGGTAATGATTGAAATAACCAGATCCCCTTTTTCCATGTAACTCAACACTTGTAGACTTTCCGATTGGGCTAGATCCTTTAGAAGCTTTGAGTGCTAAATTTTGCGTTACTGACCAAATATCAGCACTTGCTGTCAATCTAGCAACCGCCTTCTTATATGATAGACCGCCAGTTGTAACAATAAATTTGTTGTTTTTCTTAGTAACGCCATAATGGTTATACTTTTTATCTCTTACTTTCGAATTTTTAGCAACATAATCTAAAGTAAGTCCTATTACACCACTAATTATAATTGCTGTACCCGCAGCGATTAAATGGCTGATCAACGCCGTTCCGAGTATAATCCCAGGAGGTATAGCAAAAACGAACGAACCGATACCATCTGATAATGATAGTTCTTGAGTCTCCCCAGTTGCATTATCCGTTATAACGATTGGAGAATTAGCTAATCCTTCTTCAGTCGTTATGACATTTTTAGATTCGGCTAATAATATTTCACTTTGGAGTTTAAACTCATCTTCTATAAAATCGTCACTGTTTTCATCTGTAACATCACCTGTAATCAATAATTCACTCGGGTCAATTTGTACTTCTTCTTCTGGGATAATTTGTTCTTCTAATTTATTTAATAACTCCTCATCCTCAGATAAAGCTGAATCCATTTTAGCTTTATCTTCCTTTGTACCAAAGAATAAAGAATACTCCTTACTTTCATCACCGTTTGATTCAGTAATTAGAATACTATTTTCTGTTGTTGCCAGATTTGTAATATCCGTATCTATACTTACATTTATCTCTGTATCATCAGACACAGCAGTTAATTCTACTTTTCCTGAAGTTACATCTATGTTTAAGTCTTCAATTTCTGAATTTTTAGGATCAATTTCTTCTAGTTGACTCTCTAATTGTTTTTCTATATCACTTTCTAAATTTACTTCATTCGCAGAAGCAGGACTAAAATTTGTAGTAATTCCGATAAACAAGCTGAAAACCAAGATATAAATTAAACTATTCTTCTTCATTTATATGTTCCTCCCCATATTTATTTAATACATTCTGTACCATTTTTATAATATCTTGTTTGTCTATTCCTTTACCATTCTCTTTGATATAGTTTGATAGAAAACCTGTCGCTATTGCTGTTGAATACGAAGTGCCATTAAATATGTCGTATGAATTGTTATTACTTGTCGATATTATTTTTTCACCTGGGAAATACACATTTGGAATTCTACTTTCTAGGTTGAACTTTGATTTTTTACTCTTTAAGTTCAAAGCCCCAACCAAATAAACATTATTAATAGCCAATAAATCAGCTTCTTTATTGGAAGATCTGAAGATTCCATTTCCGTTTGCCATTAAAACAATAATATTATTTGCCGATGCCTCTTTTAAAGCTTTCTTTAATTCGTCTTTATAGGTAATAAACTCTATACTTATATTAATAAGATCAACGTTGTTATCTATACAATAATAGATTCCTGATACAACATCTTTTTGAGAAACGATGCCGTTACTCATCACTACAGCATTGTATATTTCTACATTATTAGTTGAAAGACCGCGGATTCCAAACTTATTATTATTTCCCACGATTACACCAGAAACAGATGTACCATGAATAATATCATTTTCCTGTACGGTAGACACAAATCTTTTTTTATATATCGCTGTCTGTTTTAGATCTTCATGGTTGGTGTCTATTTCTCCATCAATTACCCCTATTTTAACTACGTTTCCATTATCTCCATTTTCATTAAAGGAATGATGAAACCAATTTTTAACTTCGTATTTATCGGTCATATCATTAAGAACAATAAATTCTTTGATTTTAAAGTTAAGATAATTGTAATTAAATAGAATGATAATTATGCCTAAAATTGTAGGTAAAAAAAAAGAGCTTTTTTCATTTTAATCCCTATATATAAGCATTAATTTTGGATTTAGATACGTATAATCATCAAAAAAATCTTCTAAAACTTTCACAGTCAATTTATTAATATTGATTTTAGTAAATTCCAGATCCTCTTTTTCGTATTTACCTTCCCATGTATGCCATAACTCTATTTCCTTATAAGGAACATTGCTGTCTTTTAAGAAGCTTATTATATTAGAGACTAATGATTTACTATTACTATTTTCTATTATATAAACGTTGCTTTTTTGTGAGTAATATTTGATGAAATCATTTTCGGTTTCTTCATTAATAACTAGGGATCTTTCCTCGTCGCTATTATCTAATACAAATATTTTTTCGTTTTTATCTATAGACAAGTTTTTTATAATACCATCAAATAGCTTATATATTTCATTTTCGGTATATCCACTATTTAGTAAGTCGTTAAACGATTTTATTTCATTATCATTCGTTACAGGCAGTCTATCATTTGTTGCAAAAAAATTACATATACTCATCACACATCACCTTTTGAAATAGTATGTTTACCCGTTTTAACTATCTGTATCTATAACCCGCTATTCAAACTCGTCAATTTCAACAAACAAATCTAGAGAACATTTTTTAGAATACTTTGAAAAAAACTACTATAAAGTTATCCATGAGAACACAAACAGACAAATGTAATTATAATACTTACTGGTAAAATAAGAAACAAATTACAGTATATGACTTATGTATTATTTGCATTTTTTAAATCTATTAACAATTGCCACAGAACCATGAAATCTATCTTAATAAGTTAAAGGATTAAGGCCAGTGTGCCTGACCCCCAGTAAATTAAAGCGTCACCGTACTGGAGGTAAGGCACCCAACTCCACAACGTTCAAAACTTAATGTCTAGTTTAATAAAATAATGAAGGCACTGATTTGTTAAAACAATAACCCCCGATGCTATGTGATTCCATCGGGGGTTATTGCGTATGTGATTTACCATCTGCTTTTTTATTTATAAAAGTACCATTCAGGACCGATTTTCGTTAAAATAAACATTACGGATTTTCATAATCGTTATTTCAAAAATTATAAATGTCCAAGTGTACTTGTGTTGTTTGATAATAAGGTATTAAATATAAGTGTAATAGAAGTGGAACATTTGGCTTTATATTTTTTTACCGAGAGTTAGAAGTTGTATCCATAGTGAGAGAGGATTTGAGTTTGAAATGATAGATAATTTTTGGCGTGATTTACCACGACCATTTTTTGTACTTGCACCAATGGAAGATGTGACAGATGTTGTTTTTCGTCACGTAGTAAGTGAAGCCGGTCGACCGGATGTATTTTTCACAGAGTTTACAAACTCGGATAGCTATTGTCATCCAGAGGGCAAGAAAAGTGTGCGTGGACGTTTGACTTTTACAGAAGATGAACAGCCAATGGTGGCACATATTTGGGGGGATAATCCCGAATATTTCCGTCAAATGAGTATTGGCATGGCAGAGCTAGGATTTAAAGGTATCGATATTAATATGGGCTGCCCTGTACCGAATGTGGCATCGAGAGGGAAAGGTAGTGGCCTTATTCTACGTCCAGACGTTGCGGCAGAACTAATTCAAGCAGCAAAAGTGGGCGGACTGCCTGTCAGCGTGAAAACACGACTTGGCAATAATGATGTAAATGAGTGGGAGGAGTGGCTAACTCATATTTTAAAACAGGATATTGCGAATCTTTCTATTCATTTACGTACAAGAAAGGAAATGAGCCAAGTCGATGCGCATTGGGAGCTAATTCCTGAAATCAAAAAATTACGTGACCGTATTGCACCAAATACACTACTAACAATTAATGGAGACATTCCTGACCGTCAAACTGGGCTGCAGCTTGCTGACCAATATGGTATTGATGGTGTTATGATCGGACGAGGTATTTTTAAAAATCCGTTTGCTTTTGAAAAAGAGCCAAAAGAGCATAGCAGTAAAGAATACCTTGATCTTTTAAGACTGCAGCTTGATCTTCAAGATCAATATGCTAAAGTACTGCCACGTTCAATCACAGGGCTTCATCGCTTTTTCAAAATTTATGTCAAAGGATTCCCTGGAGCTGGTGAATTAAGAAATCAACTGATGAACACGAAATCAACAGATGAAGTGCGTGCATTGCTTGATAACTTTGGAAAGAATGTTGATGGGACGGGGACAGTGAAATGATTTTGTAGATAAAAAATAGAAATCCTACATGTTAAAATTAAATTTCTTAACCATTCATCCACAGTTAAAATAGAAATTGTGGATGAAAGTGTGAGAAAAAAACATCAAGCCCTACATATTATAAGGTAACTGGCAACTAGAACAGAGTGAACCATCGATTTCGATAAATCGCTTTTGAATAAAATGTACATAAATAATCATCATGATGAACGAGGAAGGTCTGTATGTCTTACCCTTCCTCGTTCTTTTTAACAATAAGAAAGAAATCCACAGGTTATACACATATTCTTAAATCTACATAGTAATTTAATAAGGAGATATCAATGGATATAAGATACAGCTTAACAGAAGAAGATTATTTAAACTTTAATATGTTTCACGTTAAAAATTCAAAAACGGTTAAAAGAGCATTGAATATGCAAAGATTCTTAACGCCTATCCTCTTTATCTTGGCATCTTTTATCCTTTCAAAAGTCGGGAACATGTCTATTCTTGGATTATTTATTACATTTTTAGTAGTGGGTATTCTGTGGATGATTTTCTATCCAAGATATTTCTATTCTTACGTTATCCGAAATACGAAGAAAATGATAAAAGAGGGAAAGAACGATGGCTTATTAGGTGAACATCATATGATTTTGTCAGAAGAGGGGATAGTTGATTCGACTTCTAATGGTGAAACAAAAGTAACTTGGTCGGGTATTCAATCTTTAAGTGAGGATAAATATAACATCTATCTTTATAACAGCTCAGTAAGTGCATACATACTTCCAAAAAAAGAGTTAGATGATGTTGAGGAAATAAAAACTTACCTTAAATCAAAATTGAGATAAATAGATTAATTTTCTTGTATTGCTAAAAGTGCATTTCTTTGTGAGGATGCATTTTTGCTATCGTTGCAAATGAGAAAAAGGAACAAGTATAAAGTGAGTTTAGCCAAACTATGAGGTAGATTATTTATTGATGAGAGGAGATCAGAGTTGAGAAAGCATGTAGAGAAGAGGCTTTCCTATTTATATACAGGTGAATCAATGGCGGTTGTCAGCTTTATTATTGTCAGTTTTTTGGTTAATAAGGCTTATCCACAATTACAATTATACTTACTTGCTTCTTTTTGGCTTTCATTTTTTCTTTTGGAGCTTCTTTTAGTGCAAGGAAGTATCTATTGGTATTCAAAATGGAGACGATTAAAAAGTGAAAAGACATCTGTAACGCCAATACGAATGGTTCAGCGATTAAAAAAAGGACAGAAGTGGAATATTGGCTTAATAATTGTCCCGCCTTTTATGTTCGTAATCGACTTTCTTAAATGGTATCCTTCACTGCCCATAGGTGGATTGACTATTTCAGGATTTATTTACCTATTTGCGATACTTGAATATATTAACTATTTTCATATTCAGCTTTCATACGATAATTCTTCTGATATCAGGTATCTTCTAAAGTCAAAAAGGTTAAAACAGGCATGTTTAAGTAAAGACTTTGAGAGAGTGGAGGGAAGTAAAGGAACCGAAGGAGTTAAGTAAGATGAGATTGAAGCAAGTGACTGTCGCAAATGGACTGATATTAACGCTATGATCATCTTTTTTACTATCACGAATTTATTTACTATAACAATTGCACACCTTTTCGTAATACTGGGAGTATTTGTTTACCATGATGGAGAAGATATAGAAACTTTGTTACGTCATGCTGATATTGCACTTTATCAAGCTAAAAAGAACGGGAAAAGAAACTTTCAATTTTATAAATAGAAAAGGACTTTTGGGCTTATTTGCATGGAAAAAGAGTGATAGATTCGCTAAAAATAATCGGCCTCTTGTAAAATAATATGTTTCCTAACACGAGTGAAATTTGGAGTATCCAATAATTTTTATCGTTTTTTTGTGAAAAAAGCGATAAAAAGTTATTTAAGGAAAGGAATAGGTATCTCTAGTGAGATTTCCTTTCTTTCGATTTGAATCTCACTTAACTAGAAAAATTTATAAACAAGAATAAATAGAAGTTTCATCACTGTATTAAGTTTAATTGCAATTGATACGGGGATTGTGTGTTTGAAAATGAGTGGACCAATGGCTTTGGAACTTTCGTTAAAAGAGGGGAAAATATTAATTGAACATCAGCTTACATTCAGTGGGAAATGCATTTCTTTTCCACAATCATCACAATAGCTAGCGTTCTAGCGTTGTTGACTCTTGTGTTCAGAAGGAAAAACACCTCCAAAATCGATTAGATATCTAATAAACGATTCAGGAGATGTTTTATCTCATTTTACGGGTCACACTAAACAAAAGTGAGAGGTCCTTTTTACAAGCTGAAAAAATATCGTAAGGCATCTAATCAATAGTTCTTACCGTCTTTTAGGAATGGTGAGGATTACTGTTGTTCCTACATTTATTTTGCTCTGATAAGCTAAACCAAACTTTTGACCGTAAGAAAGTTGTACGCGGTGGTGGACATTCCGTACTCCATATCCTTTTGTTTTGTTGGTTAAAATTGTTTTTAGCTTCTCAGGGTCTATTCCACAACCATTATCAGATACTGTGAAAATCAAGTTATCCTCATTTTGTTTGCCTGATATCATTAAAACCCCTTTACCGGGCGTTTCTTTGTGGTCAATCCCATGATTGATGGCATTTTCTACTAACGGCTGTAAAAGAAGATTAATCATCGTGTAATCAAGGATATCCTTCTCTACTTCGCAATGAATTTCAAATGAATAGGAATGCATCATTCGTTGAATTTGAATATAAGAAGTTGTATTTTCGAGTTCATCTTTGACAGAGATGATACTTTTTCCTTGATTCAACGTCGTACGGTAAAATGATGAAAGGTATTGAGCCATTTGACTAATATCCTCTTGATCGGCCATAATTGCCTTGCTGTTGATCAGAGACAGACTGTTATAGAAAAAATGAGGGTTAATTTGGGCTTGTAATGCTTTCATCTCATATTCTTGACGAGCGATTTTACTTTTGTATACTTCATTAATCATGGTTTGTAATTTATGAACCATATTTCCAAATTTTTGAATTAAGTTACCGATTTCGTCAGAGGCAGTGTTGGTTACAGTTACGACCAATTCCCCTTTTTCAATCTGTTCCATATTTTTTGATAGCATGATTAACGGCCGGACTACCACTTTTGATAGAAAATAGATTGATAGAAACAAGATTACAATTGAAGAAAGTACGACGATGAAAAATGTGAGTTCAAGTTCATAAGAAGAGGCAGAGACTGTACCTTTCGGACGATATAGATATGCTGTCCAGTTATAGGGTGTAAGTTCAGCTTTCTTATATATGTACTGTTCTTCTAAGGAATATTCGCTTAATCGTTTTAGCAATTCGTTTTCTGTTAGCGCAAAAGAGATATTCTTTTGTGAAAATTTATTTATTTGGAACACAGGCAGATCATTTTCATCAAGAATAATTAATCCGTAGTTGTTTTCATATAAGTTGGACATTGATTCAAACACATTTCCATAATCGATATCCATGTAAACAATATTAGTCGTATTATGATGACGATCAAATAATTGGCTAGCAACCTCGAATGTCTCCTTTTTAGCAGATACTATTAATTTGGGTGTGGTCGCTTTCGTAATACTTTCAAACCAACTGTATTGTTCAATATTTGATAAGGGACGAAGGCTCTCACCGTGTGAATGCATTTTATTATTACTATATATCGTAATTCTATTGATGTCCGTTTGTAGAAATTTTGAAGTATTTAATAGAGGATCTAGTGTATAGTGATAGAATAAAAACATTTCATAGTTATTGTCATAATTAGATGTAACTCCTCTTTTTACATCTTCATTCCAAACTATATGATTCATAGCATCAAAGTAAGAATTTACTTTATAATCAAGACTGGAGATTGCCTGATTAAGAGATTCATCTAACACTTCATTTTCGCGTGTAATGAATAAATGTTGAATTTGATTATACCAAAAGCTTCCCAATGTAATGACTGGGAGTAGACTTGCTAGTAAACAGATAAATAAAATTTTATTTCTGAATTTTAAGTTCTCGAACCAGACTTTTATTTTGAGCATATTAAGAATTCTCTTTCATGTTTCGATCCATTTGACGGTATTTTTCTGGACTTGCTCCGAAATGTTCACGAAAACTACGAACGAAGTATGAAAGATTTTGATAGCCTACAAGATGACATATATCATTCACTTTCATATTCGTACTATGGAGTAGATCTTTTGCTATTTCCATCCTTAGATTTTTAATATATTTATTGAGTCCGTAACCTGTTTCTTGAATGAATATTTCACTTAAATATCCAGGTGATAAGTACACTTGTTCAGACAATAAATTCAAGCTTAGGTCTTCTTGATAATGTTCGTGTATATATTGTTTTACGATTTGGATAACATGTTTTGGAGATTTTTTTTCTTGATGTAATCTGTTGGTGATTTCATTTTGAATCGGAATCAAAATTTCTTCTATATTAGAAAAATGATGACAAGAATATATAGCTTCCATTGTTTTATTAATTGTTCTTTTATCGTATAAGGGTAGATCATGACAAAGCATTTGTAATAGCTTTGAAAATAAAAAACGCACATATATATGGGATATATCTAAATTTGAACGGTACTTTTCGAACAAAAAATTCATATTTTGTCTAAAACTAGCGATATCTGCAAATTTAATGGCATTTTGTATGGCATGCAGTAGGTCATCATCTGTTTCGGGATATTTTTTACTTTCGATTGATGTTGCTTCTTTTGGATATACATAGATGTCAGAATAGAAAAAGCGGTCCTCTATATATTTTTCCATCTCCTCGTATAATCCAGGCATTTCATATGGAGCTGAGAGTTCATTACTGATTGATATAAAACAGTTTATACGATACTCTAAATGGATTTTTTTTTGTATTTTTGTTGCGATCTGTTGAGTGTTTAATGAGTTATCCCGATTTTTCTTTATTAATAATATAATCTGAAAAGGATTAAGATTTAAAAAGTCGCAAGAAAAGTTTGGTATAGCTTTCTCGATTTGTTGGTAAAAGAAAAGAGTGTCTTTTTCCTTAGGAAGTCGATCGAAAAAAGGTTCATCAAACTGTATTAAAATCATTTGAGAATATTCACTTAAATAGGCGAAATTTATGGAAGGGTATTCATTTTTAAGCTTTTCCAAAGGAGTCCTATTTATAAGACGATAGAGAATATGGGTTTTAAGAAGCTCATTATTTGTTTCTATTTGTGCTCGTTCTTTCTCCTGAGTTTTGATATTTTGGATGACTGAACAAAGTGTTTGTTGAAATTCATCAGGTTTTACTGGTTTCAAAATATAATCAACAGCTCTTAATGAAAGAGCTTTTTTTATAAAGTTAAAATCATCATGACCACTAAAAAAGATCGTTTGAATAGTAGGATAAAGTTCTCTTGCTTTTGTAGCTAACTCAATCCCATCTATAAAAGGCATTTTAATATCTGTAAATAAAATATTTATAGGTTGTTTTCCTAACTGAATAAGAGCCTCTTTTCCATTGTTTGCTTCAATTATATCAAGTTGAAAACGGTATTTAGATAGAAGAAAACGAATGACGTTTCGTTCATCTTTTTCGTCATCTACAATTAAAATTCGATACATATTTTTGCCTCCAAGATATAATATTTGTTCATTATATCATTAGAGGTTTTTTTAAAACAATTAGAGATAAATGTTCCGGAAAAAAGTACATGAAAACGGTTTATTTAATATTTTTGAAAAACGCTAAAACAATTACAATTAAAGTGTGCCAATGACATGGTTTAAACAAAAAGGGATATACGAGGGGGAGAACAATGAAGAACAACTCATTATTTAAGAGGATTACCATGCTATCTATGGCATCTATTATGACATTTTCTTTAGTGGCATGTGTAGAAAAAGAGCCATCCAATGCAGCGGATTCGGCATCAGAGAATGGAGAAAAGATCATTAAAATGGGGCGAGTAACGTCAGCTAATTCAAAATTACCTGAAGGTGATACCTATGAGGATAATGCCTATATCCGTCTTGTAGAAGAGAAATTAGGTGCGAAAATAGAAAATGCATTTGAAGGTGAAGGAGAAGATTATACGAGACAGGTTGCACTTGCTATCTCTTCTGGAGAACTACCTGATATGATGCGAGTCGATTCAAGAGAAGAATTGAAAGAGTTAGTTGAGAATGGCTTAATAGCAGATTTGACGGATGTTTATGATAAAAATGGCAGCGATTACATCAAAGACATATATGATTCTTATGATGGACGAAGTTTAGAAGATGCATCATTCGACGAGCGACTAATGGCGCTACCAGCAACAATTGGAGATGAAGCTCCTAATATGATTTGGATTAGAAAAGACTGGACGGAAAAGTTAGGATTAGAAATTGATAGTGATGGTGATCGTCTCATCACATTAGATGAATTAGAAAAAACTGCAAAGGCTTTCATAGAAAATGATCCTGGGGAAACGGGCAATCCTATCGGAATCCCTATGGCTTACTGGTTAAATTCTGGAAGCTATGGAGGCTCTGCCCTTAATATGACATCAATTGCTGGAATATTTAATGCTTATCCTCGATTTTGGTTAGAAGATGAAAATGGAAATATTACGAATGGCTCAATAACAGAGGGAACTAAGCAAGCACTAGGTGTCTTGACTGATTGGTATAAGGAAGGGATTCTTGATCCACAGTTTGGAACTAGAACGTGGGATGACATAATGGCCCTTGTAACAAATGGACAAACAGGTATAGTTACTGGTCCATGGCATATTCCGGACTGGGGATTATCAACTGTAAGAGAAATGGATAAGAATGCAGTTTTCGAAGCTTATGCATTAGAAGATGAAAATGGAAAAGTAAACGTTGCTCACTCGAACCCAACTGGTGCCTTTATCGTTGTCAGAAAAGACTATGAACATCCAGAATTAGCTATTGAGATTTTGAATCTCTTCTATGACGAGTTAGCAAATTCAAAAGACTTAGAAACTGATTATCCAGAAGTTGCAGAATACAAAGAACTTGGTGTTGATGGTTCAACGAGACCGTTTAATATCGAAGTGTTAAAATCAGATAATTTATTATTTGACTATTCGAATATAAAGGGTGCAGTAAACGGTGAGATTGAGATGGGGGAAATCGCTTCATCTGAAGCAAGAGATGCAGCAACCAGTATAATAAAATATACCGAAAATCCTAATGATGCTGATACATCAGATTGGTCAAAATATCACTCTCGAGTGAAAGGGATGGGTTTGATCGATAAACTTACAAAAGAGAATAAATTTAATTGGGTAAATCCAGTGTACTTTGGAAATACGGAGACATTAGAGAAAAAAGGAGCGAACCTTCTTAAATTAGAAGAAGAAGACTTCATTAAAATTGTAACAGGTGCTGAGCCTCTAGAATATTTTGATACCTTTGTATCAAATTGGAAAAGTCAAGGTGGAGATGAAATCATCGCTGAAATCGAAGCAATAATTGCAGAAGAGGAGTAATGAATAAGGGCTGCTTAGCAGTCCTTATTCATTAAGGAGGGAAAATCATTCATTATGAAACCGATAGATCATGCAAATACAAGTATAGAGCCCATCCATCAAAAGATAAAAGGAAGAAAGTTGACTAAAATTGAAGCCTCGTATCATCTTATGCTGTTGCCTGGGATGATCTTTCTATTCATTTTCAGTTATATCCCAATGTTTGGGATCATCATGGCTTTTCAAGATTATATTCCCGCTAAAGGATTGTTAGGTTCTGAATTTGTTGGATTTGATCATTTTACTTATATGTTCTCATTACCTGATATCGGTCAAATATTTTCAAATACAATTGTAATCGCACTTGGGAAAATAGTCTTAGGAACTTTAATGGCAATTGTATTCTCAATTTTATTAAATGAAGTTAGGATTAAACTGTTAAAAAAATCAATTCAAACCGTTGTCTATTTACCTCATTTTTTATCATGGGTTGTATTGGCATCTGTTGTGTTGAATATGTTTAATCTTGATGGAACTGTGAATCAAATTTTAACCTTTTTAGGGTTTGAAAAGCTGAACTTTCTTGGAAGTAATAAGCTATTTCAACCGTTAATTATTGGTACAGATGTTTGGAAGGAATTTGGATTTAATTCCATTGTATACTTAGCTGCAATAACTGCGATAGACCCAGGGCTTCATGAAGCAGCAGGGATTGATGGAGCCAATTGGTGGAAAAGAGTTTTGCACATAACACTACCTGGCATGTTGCCTATAATCCTTCTATTGGCTATTCTAAGTCTCCCTAATATCTTGAATGCTGGTTTTGATCAAATCTACAACCTGTATTCACCCATGGTTTATGAGACAGGAGACATACTGGATACCTATGTATATCGAATTGGGTTAATTGGCCGTGAATATAGCTTTGGTACAGCAGTTGGTTTATTTAAATCATTAATAGGATTAGTTTTAATATTATCAGCAAACAATGCTGCTAAAAAATACACAGATCGAAAGTTATTCTAAGGAGGTAGAGGGGTTGTGGTACAGGATAAAACATTTTCGGGTAGATTAGGTAAGGTATTCATATATGCAATCGTTATATTATTAGGATTAATCTGTCTCCTGCCATTGTGGAACATTGTTGCTATTTCTTTTAGTAGTAGTGAGGCGGTTGCGGCAAATGCCGTAGGTTTAACACCTATAAATTTTACAACAAAGGCATATACGATGATCATGGAAGATGGACAATTTTGGCGCTCATTTTCTATATCCATTCAACGAGTGATTCTTTCACTTATTATTAATATGATAATAATTGTCTTAATGGCATATCCACTTTCTAAATCTAAAAGAAATTTTAGAGGTAGAAATATATATATGAATCTTATTATTTTTGCGATGTTGTTTAATGGAGGCATGATTCCTACTTATTTAGTCGTGAAAAACTTAGATCTCCTAAATACAATATGGTCCTTGGTATTACCCGGAGCAGTCCAGATTTTTAGCATTATTTTGGTAATGAATTTCTTCATAGGTGTACCCAAATCGTTAGAAGAAGCAGCTATTATGGACGGTGCTAACCCATGGCAAGTATTAATAAAGGTTTATATTCCTATCGCATTACCAGCACTAGCTACGGTTGCCTTATTTAGTATTGTTGGAAACTGGAATGACTTTTTTTCAGGATTAATTTACATGACGAAGGTTAGCAATTACCCTTTAATGACTTATATTCAGTCATTATCAATTGATATTCAAGATATGTTAAAAGCAGGTGCAAACTCAAATCAATTGGAAAATATAATGGAAGTTTCAAATAAAAATTTAAACGCTGCAAAAATCGTCATTTCTACTATTCCATTATTATTAATCTATCCAATATTACAGAAATATTTTATCACAGGTATTGTGGTCGGTTCCGTAAAGGAATAGTGACATGTAGTTAGTGCTTGGGTCCAATTAAAAACCTCGCTATGTATTATTCATTCATTAAGAGTAAACAGGGGTGATTTCGTCTACTGGTGATAACTATAAAAAATAAGTATGTAGAAAAGAATCTACACTATTTGAACTATAACCCGAATATTGGACACTTATAAAAAAGTGACCAATATTCGGTTTTTTTATATTCTTAGAAGAAAAACCCGTTTATAATGAAAATAATTAATTTTGACCGTAGAATCTATATAAGTAATAAGAAAAAGGCATGCTTTCTTGAGCGTTCATTTCGCTTATTAGCAGTTGTCACTTAAAGAAATTAAATGATATGAGGAATTTCAAAAGTTTAAGTAGCAATTTAATCTAATTCTACAACTACACCATCGCGCATTCGTTTTTTAGCTTAAGGAACAAACAATAAACATGATGAGAGGGTTCAAGCTAATCCTCATTTGTAAAAAAATTGCATTTTCGCTTATTTACTAAATACCTTTAACTTTATTTCTGCTTTATCTTGATACATTCTTTTATCTGCAAGATTAATTAATTCTAAAAGAGAATGGCTGTCTTTCGGAAACATGGATATACCTCCACTAATACCTAGTTGATAACCGAGATGTATTTCTGTGTTAGATACAGCCTTTTTTATCCTTTTTAACATATGCTCTGAATGAAATTTATCAGTTTGCGGTAACAAAATGATAAATTCATCCCCACCATATCTTGCTACTACATCACTCATTCTTGTTTGACCTTTAATTTGCATTGCGACTTCACGCAATACAATGTCTCCAATCTTATGCCCAAGGGTATCATTAATTTGCTTAAACCCATTTAAATCCAAGAATATAATAGAAAAAGAATGGTTATCTTGTTTAGCAATTTTAAGCTCTTGTTCAAGGATAGTAAGGAAATATTGTTTTGTGAAAAGTTGAGTTTGGGTATCTGTATTAGTCGTCTGAATAAGATAGCGGATGATATTGACCATACCATATGAAAACATAGATATTCCCACTACTATCAAACCTTTACTTAGGAGATTATCAAATGCATCAGGAACATTAAAAAATTCACTCAATAAGTCAAAAAAGGAACCAAGAGAGAAAATGTTTATTCCTATAAATGCTATTAACCATTTTCTTTCTCCGCGATTTACGAAATACAATTTCCAAAAGAAAATCATAATTACGCCAACTGCCAATAATAATATCGATTCAAAAGCTATGTCATTAATATCAAGTTCATCTTTCAGAAGAAACATTTATCTCCAACCTTTTCGATAAATCCTTTGTACTATAATTATAAGTTAATTAGCCTAAAAGTTATAGTGATGATAAGTAAAAAGGCACTTGTATTTTTTGGGTATTATCGATAACTGTTGAGATTTTTTTGACCACACTAAATAAAAGGATTCTGGAAGGCGTTCTCTAGCCTATAGTAAAACAGGTCCACCATAACAACAAATCGAAAATCAGGTTGTCTTATTGGTTTGAAAGAATTGGGATGCAAATCCACTATACTTGAATAAAATTAGTGTGCCGTATTTGATACGGAACCTGCTTTGAAGAACTCTGCTTAACATCTCACGAGGTAGAAACTCGCCATTTGACTAACACGAGGATATTCCTATTGTATTGTCATGCTATTTTTTTCCCTGAAGCTTTTTAAATGGTTAGGTTATTGATATTTTAAGAATCAATTAAACTGTCTAACTTATGTATTTTGACTCAATTATTATTAGGCTTTCAGAGGGACAAAAACCTGTCCCCTGTCATGGTACAAAATCCTCGCTGCATATAATTCTATATTGTAGATAATGGAAAGAGGCAGGTGAGGATAGTGAACTCAAATTATTTTAGTCATGCAATGGATTACTACAAGGTGAAAATTCAGGAAACAAATGATCCCTTCTATTGGTACCAATTAGCGGATACACAAGCAAGAGCGGGATATACACAAGAAGCACTTCACACAATTTCTAAGGCATTATCATTACCAAATAGAGACTCTTCAAAACAACAACTTTTAACTATGCAAGCATGGCTTCAGTCTCATGTGTATCGAGAAACATCTCAACAGAAAACAATTGTGGCTTTAGAGCATGGTGATATTGACGGTGACGGAATCATCGACAAGGTGTTTCTTACCGCAAACAAAACACCTGATAGTCCTTTTTGGCAAAATATCACGCTTGTCAGCCAAAATGGGAAAACGGGCCAATACATGGAAACACCATTGAAGGAAAACGCAGGCTATAACCCGACCCTGTTCCTTGGTGATTTCACTGGGGACAAAGTGGATGATATCTTAGTAGTCATTGATACAGGCGGAAGTGGCGGTGCAATTTATGCGTTTATCTTTACTTCTATAAGTGGTGAGTTGAAGGAGATTTTTACTTCAGATCAATTTAATGAAAAATATCAATATGATGTGAACTACGAAAATGACTACAAAGCAAATGTTATCAGTCATAACTTAAGAGAAAAGTATGTTCTTGATCTTACTTATAAGGGGAAGGAGTATTTATCTGAAATTTATAATGCGAACGGTCAGTTGAAGGAACCGATCCAAGGATGGGTGAATCCTTTATCTGGCTTGTATCCAATTGACTTTAATCGGGATGGGACGTATGAGCTTGAAGCCTATCAGCGGATAGCGGGGAGGTATAATGCTGATGGACTTGGATTTGTCGAGACTGTATTGAAGTGGAATGGGCAGGGTTTTGGTGTTGAAAGGCAGAATGTTGCTGTTGTTGGAGGGAAGGTGTAGCTGTAGGGTGCCTATGTTACCAACCAAATTTTTCGAAATGCGTGTAGCTCCTGAGCAACCAGATTGTGTGGTTGTTCTTTTTTCCTATTTTATGAGAATATCCTTCTTTCCTTTTATGAAACGTCGAGGGTAGAATAGATGGTTTTTTTGCTGTGATCTTGAGTAAGGCTTTTAGGTTATCATCTGCTGATTAAGGAAGTGACAACTTGATTTAATGTCTGCCTCTTCCTGAAGGTAGATCGATACTTGAATTTGGATTAGCTGGGAAAAAGAAAGCAGGAGAGGTAACTACATAATTTGATACCTTGAATATTACCCTGCAGTTTGAACGATTGTCCAAGAAGGACAACCGTCAAAATCCCAACTATCAAACAAGACAAAAAGGCATGCTGGATTAGATGGGAGTTAAGGAACTTGGCAACCTCGATCAAAAATAAGCGTCATCCTTAATAGAATTCGTTAAGAAAGAGGCTGAGGGCTTTTTTGTGAGTGTATCACTGGGCGATATAGCTTCCGTATGCATTGAAAAATTCCATATTAAATAGAATAGGAGGTCGGATATGCGATATGGATATGCGAAATGATATACAATCAAATGAACGAGCTTCTCTTCCAAGGAAGTTGCAGAAGAAGTGGTGTTTGCATGAAACCTTACTGTTCGAGAAGTTGGGTAAATCTAATAGAGAAATCGAATATGAGTTTTAAAAAGATGGGGATAGGTCATCTTTTTGTTCAATCCGACATCGAAGCGCATATAGCGTCACGCGATACGGACAAGCCCATAGGCGATACAGCTTAAGATCCGAAGGAACAAATGAAACAGAGGTAGCGATACCTGATACATACGACAATTCACCCCACAATCTCAATCTGTTAAGAGAGATCTTAACGTTTTTAGCTAATGATGCTCATAGGAAAATGGAATAAATATCCAACTGACAACAAATGGTGTGTGTCAGCCCCAGCAAGATCATCAAGTTTAAGTGTATCGTTTCGTATCGCCAGGCGATATAGCTTCCGAATTCATAAAAAAATTCATATTTAATAGAAAAGGAGGTCCGATATGCGAAAAGATCTACAATCAAATGAACGAGCTTTCTCTTCCAAAGAAGTGGAGTTTGCATGCAACACACACTATTCGAAAGTATATCCAAATCTAAGAGAGAAATGGAATATGAAATTAGATGACGATAGGCTATCTGTTCAATCCGACATCGAATTGCTAAGTGCTTATAGCGTCACGCGATACATAGAGACCATGTGTATCATCAAAAGGAAAGATTAAAAGGAACCAATAAAACAGAGATAGCGATATCCGATACATATGACAATTCACCCCACAATCCCAATCTAATAAAAGAGCTCTTAACATTTTTATCTAATGAACTCGTAGTGAGATGAAATGAATGTCCAACTGATAACCGATATATCTCAGCTTAAAACAACGGTTTTAAGCTCCAACAAGATCGTCATGTTAGAAGTGTTTCGTATCGTGGGGCGATATATCTTGCGAATTTATGAAAAAACCTTCATATTTAATAGAAAGGAGGTCCGATATGCGAAATGATATACAAACAAATGAACGAGCTTTTACTTCAAAGGAAGTGGCAGAAGAAGTGGGGATTGCGACACCCACTGTTCGAAAGTATGGCCAAATTCTAGAGCGAAATGGATATGAATTTTTAAAAGATGGTGATAGGCGTATCTTTGTTCAATCCGACATCAAAGCGCTTATAGCGTTACGCGATACGGACAAGCCCCTAGACGATACAGCTAAAGACCTTGTGTATCTACAAAAGGAAAGATTAGAAGGATCCAATGAAACAGAGATTGCGACATCCGATACATATGACAATTTACCCCGCGATCCTAATCAATTAAAAGAGTTTTTAACATTTTTATCCAATGAACTTGCAGCCACACGTGAAATGAATGTCCAACTGACAAACGATATATCTCAGCTTAAAACAACGGTTTCCCGGCTCCAGCAAGATCATCATATTATAGGATCTAGTATTGGAAATTCAGCGCAAAAAACTCATGCTAAACTTGAAAAGATAACTGAACAACAAAAGGTCCATTACGAAACATTGTTACAACAAGAAAAGCAAAAAAGTGAATTCTTACAAAAAGAAATACAAAATATGCGAGACGAACAGAAAAAAGAATGGCGTTCACAAAATGATTTTAATAATCGATTAGAAGAAACGATACAAAAGCCTAAAGAAAATTGGGGGAGGCTTTTCTCCATATTCCGTAAATAAGGTGCCTATTTGAGGCTCCTTTTTTGTTTACTTGTGTTTATTTTTCAGTTTTTAACATTTTATATGGAGGCCAGTAGCAAAATTCGATTCTTTTCCCTGTTTATTCCCTTGCATAACCGATACTTGTTCATTGTTATAAACAAGATCCAGGTATTCTTGTATTCGATTTTAGAGATTAATTGCAAGGTGTCTAGTAGAATTTGCACCAAAACCACTATAAAAAAGGAAGGATTTAACAATTGCAACGATATATTACATAACCTTACAATAATCTAGTACCTTAGATTTGTTTTCCTTCTCTATCCCTACAAGATTAATAGAATCACGAATAGTCTAGTGGTAGTAATAGACGAGGAGGAAAAAAACATGAATAGAAAATTGTATACTGTGATCACAGCTCTTGTATTCATAATAGGAGTTATGATCCCAATCAAAGGTGAAGCAACAGTGGGTGATCGCACACTTGCTAAAGGTATGAGTCATAGTGATGTAAAGGAGCTACAAGAACTATTAATGGCAAAAGGAGTCTTTCCATATCACGAGGCTACAGGCTACTTCGGTCCGATTACAGAAGCATCGGTGAAACAATTTCAGGAACAATCGAGAATAAAGATCGATGGAATTGCAGGTCATCAAACAAATCAGAAAATAAAGGTACTTCGGAATGGAGATATCGGTAAACCTGTCGCGAATTTACAACGTTTGTTAAAGGCATGGGGAGTATATACTTCATCAGTTGATGGGATATATGGCAACGGGACGAAGCTTGCTGTTTCTGCTTTTCAAAAGCAAAAAGGTTTAACCATTGATGGCATTGCTGGTCCAAGGACATTTACGAAATTGTATGAACGAGAAAATCAAGTTAGTCAAAATGTAAAGGAATTAACTGTTTCTAGTACAGCTTATACAGCAAGCTGTGAGGGATGTTCTGGAACAACGAGAATGGGAATAAATTTAAATACATATGATGATGGGAAAGTAATTGCAGTCGACCCTAATGTTATTCCTTTAGGATCAATAGTTGAAGTTGAAGGGTACGGACAAGCTATTGCTGCTGATACCGGTGGAGCTATAGATGGCAATGAAATTGATGTGTTTATAGCAAATGAAGAGGATGCTTTAACATGGGGGAAAAAGCAAGTGAAAGTAAGAGTAATCGAATAATTCCTAAAATAGGGTTTTAGCGTTTAAGCTAAATCCTATTTTTTCGTTTTAACTTATTTTTATTGTCAGTTAGATAGTAGGTAGCGATAATTATAAGCCCTAACATATCTGTATCAAGAAGAAAACATTGTATAAAAGATAAGTTTGCTCTTTATTATCATTTTTGATAATATTATAAAAAATGATAATAAGGGAGTCAGCAATTATGAATAAATTAGAAACAATTCTTCATCCAGTTCGTTTTAAAATAATCCAAGTTTTCCTTGATGGACAAAGCAAAACTGCGAAAAAGTTGTATAAGGAATTGAAAGATATTCCACAAGCATCTTTGTATAGACAATTAGATGCACTTGTGAAAGCAGAGGTTTTAATCATAACGGAAGAAAATCCAATTCGTGGAACGGTAGAAAAAAAATATTCTTTAAATATTTCTGCTGTGAACATGACAAACAATGAATTAAAGGAACTTACAAAAGAAGAACACCTCCAATATTTTATGATTTTCACTGCTCAACTAACAAAAAACTTAGAAAACTATTTGCAAAAGGATGATATTGATTTTCAACGAGATGGGGTTAGCTATAGTCAAGTTGCATTGCATCTTTCAGATGAAGAGTTTCTCGATTTTGCCAAAGATATAGGTAAGGTGTATGGAAAATACATAAAAAATCCTCCTTCATTAAAGAGAAAAAGGAAAATGATTTCAAATATAATCATACCCGAAAACGAAAGGGGAGCCGAAAATGAATAAGAGCAGTGAAGTAACCATTCAAGCCACTTATCCATTAAGTGGAACATTAACGTTCCCCAACGAAGCTAGAAAGAATTCCCCTGCGGTGTTAATCATATCAGGATCAGGTAAATGGGATCGAGATGGTAATATGAATAAAATGGAAATGAATTTATATAAAGAACTAGCACATTTTTTAACATCAAATGGTTTTGTGACACTGAGATATGATAAAAGAGGAACTTATCAAAGTGGAGGAAACTACCTTGAAACCGGGTTATACGACTTAATCGATGATGCTACAGAATGTGTAAACTTTTTAAAAATCCATCCGAAAGTGGATAACGAAAAGATATTCATCTTAGGTCATAGTGAAGGTGCACTTATTACCCCAGCGGTTTATAAAAAAGCACCTGTTTCTGGATTGATTTTACTTGCTGGTGCAGCTAAACCTTCTAGAGAATTGTTAGCTAGGCAAAATGAAAAAGCTTATGCTGAAATGAATCAAACAAGGGGTATTAAGGGTTTACTTTTTAGAACATTCAAAGTAGCAGAAAAAGCAAGGAAGCAAAACGAGAAAATACTTACAAAGGTTGCCGAATCTGATAAGGCAGTAATGAGAGTTCAAGGTGTAAAAATAAACGCTAAATGTTTGAGAGAGACTTTATCCTATAATGTTTGCCATTATTTTAATGAAGTGAACTGTCCTATTTTAGCTATTTCAGGGGCAAAAGATGTTCAAGTACCACCAGAGGACGTCGAGCACATCCCTGAATTGGTTAAAGGGGAAGTTCAATGGTATATTCTTTCTGATATGAACCATTTTTTACGAAAATATAAAGGTCAACACACAATGCTTGGTCAAATGAAAGAATATAAATCACAATTAAATCAGTCCATCGATAGTGATTTGCTTGATGAAATCGGTAAATGGCTGAAAAAAATTAAGTAATATACAGAAGTTGAAAAATCAATCTGATTCGAGAGCCTTACCCCGATTCGGTAATACCTTAATTCAATAGGGACATTATAACAACAACTATGCCTTTTTACTGTTGCAAGACCGAAAATCGTATCGCCTCTACAAACCCAATTTAAAAAGCGACTCAAAAAAACAATAAAATATGAAGGTTTATCAACTCCCATAGTGTCTGTCATAGCTTAGGATACAGAAGAGTATAATTAAGAAGCAAAAAATTACATTGAAAAAATTCACTATAGTATGAAGAGGTGAGTTTATTAATTTTGGATAGTACTTTAAAGCTTGGAGATTAATAATGTAATAGCACCCCTTAATCTTCAGGCATCATAGTAGACTTGTTTAATAATAAACGGCTTGAGGTTTTATTAAAAATATTCGCTTTTTGTTGGCAAATCTATACTCACTATCTTTATAATATGTATAGATGTCAAAAATTAGATAATTGAAAGTGCAAAAGTGAATCCTGCCTATCTACTTTCGATTATTTTAATGGGGTGAATGCAAATATTTTAAAGAGAAAGATACTAACTGCAATTCTTAGTAGTTTACTATTTACACTAATTATTTCCGTAGCTTTGGGCTTTGATGGATTTCTAACTTTATATTATTTAGACTTTATGCTTGTCGTAACATATGGAGTAATTACTTCTCTCATTAGTGATTTGGTATGTAAAAGGATTTTCAAGTCAACACGTACCAGTGAAATTGTATCCTTTTTAGCACATTGCCTTTTCGGTGGACTGTTTAGAGAATTTGGTCTTATTACAGCTATCCTATTTTTTGTTATCGACCGATTGTTAAAAAAGGTAAAAATAAAATGGTGGACTGTTACTATAGCGTTATTCATTGTTACGATCGTATTTATTATTAACATTATTTAAAAAGTACCTCTTATAAAGCTGGTGTTTCTACTATAAGTGGAGACACCTTTTTTGCTATCAGTTAAATAGTTGAAAAAAGTGAGACCAAAATAGTTAGTATTTCGTAGATGAATAGTGAAACATCTTAATTAAGAGGAGAAAAGGAGAAAAGGAGAAAATTGAAATGAGTTTAGCAAGCTATATAGGATGTAATGTAGAAATACCGCTAAGTGATAAAGATTCAGAATATTTAATTATTATCGGCCCTTGTTTCTCGGATGTGTATAACCGGCAAAATGTAAAGAAGTATCAATTCACTACGCCTTTTGTTTATGAGGTATCAAGTGATTGGGGAATTGAGATTTCAGAACACACGAACAATAGAATCTGTGCCGAATCGAAAGAGAAGCTAATCGAACTTTGTAAAATCATGGACAGTTATCTTGATAAAGGGGACTTCTTTGAATTGTATAGCTGTTGGGTAGGTGAAGAAGGTGATAAGCGAGTAGGCGAATTAACACTACAACTCAATAAATTTGATATCAACCAAATAGAGATTCCTGAAAAAATGGTAGTACGAATTGAGAAATATTAATGGAAACATCTATTATGCGGTTAATAAGGAGAATGTATGAATGATAGTAGCAATTGATGGTTGCTTTCACCAAGTTTTACTATCAGGTAAAAAATGTTCTAAACAGGAATTAATTCAAATGTATATACAAGCAAAAGAACTCACTTCTGATATTCGAAAGATTCCAGAAATTATTTGTCAGCAAAATAATTTTGAGGAATTACCCTATGATTACAATAAAAGGATAGATTTTGTGATTGATACAGATACAGATACGGATTGAATTTATAAACCTTCTTATTAACCTTGAAAATAAAAATTGTCACAATATATAGCAAGATAATTGATAAATGAGGATGAATTTTATGATAAAAAGTAAAAGAATGGTATATCTTGCTCTCATTCCTTTTATTGCATCTATGGCAATAAATTTTCCTTTTCCACACGAAAGTCCTTATGGTGAGACAGTAGTATCGGTATTGAATATACCTGTTCAATCTGCTAATGGATTGCAGTATGTAGGAATGACTTCACTAGTTTTATTGATTACAAGTTTATATATCCTTACCAAATCGGTAAAAAAATATCATGGGCGTGTTGTTTTGCTTGCTATTATAGTTGCTATTTTCACACCACCGATGATTGCTAGTTCTTTTCAAAAAACATTAGCAACAGGTATTTACGCTGTTTCCTATGAGAGTGATCAGAGTAATTGTCATTTTGATATGATTGATGAATCAATATTACATGGGGAATGTGAGCTACCTTTTGAAAATTACAGTAGAAATGATGTGGAATTCTCTATCGAATTCTATGAAAAGTATTATTTCGAAGATGACGTACAGATGGTATCACTCATGAACAATAATACTCCATTAGAGGTGAAGCTAAAGGGTAATGAGAGAAAAATTGTAAAAATCAAGACCGATATAAATGTTTCGAATATAGAAAACCATGTTGAGAGTGGTAGTGCAACATCCATGAATATAATCATTAAGTCAGGAGAAAAAAGCAGAAAACTATGAGGTGGGAATTAAAAAGTACGAATGTATGACATTTAGATGCATAAGTGGAGATTAATAGTTCAATTGAAAGACACCTGCTAGAAAAGGAAGGATATAGAAGTTCAGAAAATGAGTAACATTAATTTTGCATACCATACAGGATGAGTTGGAATGCCTTGGTTGAAGAAGGTGGATTAATCATTGAATTCCTTGGCGATTGATACTGTATTCATTCGAATGGATGATTCTCGTATGGGACTCTTGAAAAATATATCAAAGAGAGACGATGATTGTCTTTACATGGTGGATCTTATGAGGGATTTTAATAAAGAAAATTAATCGGATAGAGGTGAGACACTTGATTTGTTGTTGTGATAGTGGCGTATCAAATAGTTTGAAATTAGAGGGAGACGTAGGAGCAGATCCGATTTGGTGTACTAGCTGTGGTTGCAACCTTGACATAGAAGACGTTCCAATTCCAGCAGAATTAGCGGAGGAATTGTCTAATTGGGCAACAAAATATGGGGAGTGGATCGATTGGGATAGCGATAAATTGCTTCCTAATGGGCTTGAAATGGAAGCTGAATTCAATCAAATTGGAGTCGTTTTATTGGAAGAATTGAAACAAGGAATTGACGATACATATAAAATTAAATTCATTCCCTCAACCAGCGCAAAACATTATACAAATGCAAAACGGATTAAGTAACGACTAAACAACGAAATAGGAGCGGAGTACATGAATACTCAACTGTATTTTGGTGCGGTAAATTATACAGGAAATCATTTGCATGTAGATAATTATAAGGATGAATACACTCCATATGTTGAAGCGATTGCTTGGGAAAGGCAGGATGACTCGATGGATTTATTCTTTGAGGACTTTGTAACGGATCGTGATAGGCAAGAACTATTTGTTAACAACGGATACCATTGTGAAACGTTTAAGGGCGGATATATTGGTAATGTGAAAACGGATGAAGAAGCGTATGCAATGTTCCAGAAATGGGTTGATGAAGTATTGTATCCATATCAAAATAAGGATAAGACTTCGAGTGAGGGAATAGAGTGAAACAAATTAGGCTGATGAACTGGTTAGTAGAAGTTGATGTAGAAAAAACAAAGGAATTCTATAGGGGAAATATTGAGCTTTGCGATTGTTTATACTGCGAAAATTACATGGATACGTGTTCGGAAATAGATCAGACTGTCATGGAGATATTTGCTGTGTTGGGAATTGATCCTAAAAAACCAAGTCATTTATCTGAATTTGGTGAAGTGGAAGATGGAGTACGTTTATATATAGGGAGTTATCATATCGTAGGTAAATTAGTAGAAGGAGAGTTTTGTACAGATTCCGAATGGGATGATCATCATACATATGAAATGAAAAACTACACGTTTGGATTTGAAAAAGAGATACTATTTGTACACGATGATTTTCCTCGGCCTGTTTTGCAAATACAATTCGAAGCTCGAATTCCTTGGGTTTTAAATGAAAGGCCAGGAAACTAATACTGATCGAACTAAACAATTGGCATTATATCGGAGACAATAAATGCTGGAATTAAAAGAATATATATGCACTACTTTCCCTGGACTTGTTTTTAAGCCAAGCCTTTATCAACAATCGAAGATAAGGATTGATTTTGAATTAGCTAAAGGGATTTCTCAAGTTAAAAGCGGGTCAGGCGAGCTGAATTCCGATCATTTTAATCAAGTATATGTTTAAGCACATTCACTTTTTAATGATCTTTTCTCGACTGAAGATAAACGTTTCCCGAAAATTTTGGTATAAACAGATTTGAAGGTTGTTAAGAATAGTAGAGTAATAGCAATTAAGATGTTCTAATTTTCCGCAATAAAATTAAAAGTGAGGTCAAATCACATGAAATCAAGGTTAGAGGGATTAATAGACTTTACAAAGACAAAATTCGGATTAGATAATTACTACTTAGAACGACAAAGTTTTTATCGAAACGTCAACATCTTCAAAAATACTGTTTATACACTTTGTATGGAGTGGTTTCCTAATCATGTGACTGAACAAGAGGATGATGATTCAAACCCAGAAGGTGCAGCTGTTATAGAAATGAATGTGGATACACGTAAGTTTGAGAGTGTTATTTTTGTAATGGGTAAGACATTTGCAAAAGATGGTGTATCGTTTTCTAGTTTAAACGCAAGTGAAATCATAAAATGGATCGAATTTGAAACAGGACTGACCTATGGGACTCAATTTCAACTACATAAAGAAGAGGAAGGGGAACTTCACTTTATGGAATGTATGGATGGTGTTGCGGTTTCTCCATCTGGATTTATTGACGTTCATTTCGATCAAGATGGGAATCTCACCTTGTTCTCTATACATGGTCAATTTCCTTCTAAAGAAATGATTAAGGAAGAAACGTATTCGCTTACCCTTGAAATGGTGGAGTATTTAGCAAAGGAACAATTAAAATTGGTTGAATTTCCTTCCAATGAACAGGAAAAGTTATCGCCTATCTATGGGGTCGAAGAGATTTATGTGACGAATAAGCAAATGTTGACGATTCCATTTGAAGTGTTTGTGGATGAAAGGTCATATTTGGTGATAGACAAAACCCTTTATTGGGACGAATCATTTAATATAGAAACTATTAAACCATTTGAAAGAAAAGAGATTCGTTTAGTTGAGGATATAACAGCAGAACAAGTCTTTTTATGTGAAGCATCACCTGATTCATTTCCAATCACAAAGATCGAGCAAGATAAATGTGTGATGGCAGTCAAGGACTTTTTACGTCAGGAATATCCGAATGACACTGGAAAATGGATAGTGAAAACATTTCATCGTGATAAAGGTTACATTCATGCAACATTGAAACTGGATAAACAGGATAGTCGTGTCTTTCAAAGGAAAATGAATGTCATGATTGATGCAACGAGTCTTCAAGCCATTAATTTCATGGATAATAAACCGATGTTGGAGATGTTTGATCAATTTGCAGCACCGGATAAAGTTACAATAACGAAAGATGAAGCCTATGAAAAAATCAAAGAATTGTTTGAGCTAAAACCTTACTATGTATATGATTTTGAACAAAAACAATATGTTTTATGCGGAAAATTAGATTGTCAATATGGAGTGAATGCGGTAAGTGGTGAAGTCGTTTCGTTGGATGATTTATAGCTTTATTTAGTCTAGGAGGAGAAGTTCGTCATTGTATTCTTGGAGAGTAACAAAATATAACCCTTTAAACAGAGATGGTGAAGGAAGTTATCTGATCGATGAAGAATGGACTTGTTTTTCAGAAGTTGGGGCAAAGGTTAGGATAGAAGAATATCGAAAAACAGAGCAAAATTACATAAATGCAATCAGTTCATTTATGGCTGAAATGGGTTTAAATAGGCTTTATGTAACTGACTTGGAGCAATGGTCTGAAGAGGTGAAATGTCAAAAGGCTACTGAATTTTTATCAAAGACTTGGATTGGAAAAGCAATAACGGTTCAGGAAGTCCAAGAGTTAGCAAAGTTGACATTACGGAATGTAATTTGGTGCAAAATAGGCATTAAAAATCAATTTTTTGTTCACTTTGGATACGATTACTATATGTATATTGGGGCAAATAGAGACTGTATGAAGGCAAAAGACGCTATTATACGATCTGGGTTATTCGTTGAGGCGTTTGCTTCTCCTTATTTACGAGATAACTGAAAAAACACAAACCCTTCTGATAAAATAGATGAATAAGTCAGGTAAGTATAAATGGAAGAGGAATATTCGTAAAAAAGACGATTTGGCAAGAGAATGGAGAATACAAATTAAAGTCTATTACGAATAAGATTGTGGCAAAAGTGGAGGAAAAGTTTAAGTGCATAAATTAATAATTATTTTGCTGGTACTTGTATTTAATTAAGGATATTCCAATAGGGGTATCCTCTTTTTTATTTGCGTGGGGGGCTAACCATTATCATGTAACAGATTTTTAAAAAATCCATGCTCTTCTTTTTATTACTAAAACTACTAATCTTTCCTCCCGCGAAAAACGTTTGCTATTTCTTAAAGTGAAACGCTACTCTATCGATAATAAACCCTATATAAGCAGTGAAGGGGAAAAGTGTGCGGTTTTCAACATGTACATCACCCCTTTTACATTAACCAAAGCGTAGGGAGCGACGTAGCGTGGAAAAATTAAATTATGAAACCATCCAAAAATACCAGTCATTTAATAGTGTAGAAGAAATGGATCAATCTGTACGAGGATTTTTGTACAAGTATAAAGCTGAATTGTCAGAAGGTACGCTTTCAGTACTTCAGCTAATATGGAGGCATTCTGTTAAAGTCATCGGTGTTTCATTTGCCAAATATGAGTACATAGCGGAGCAAGTAAAAGTAAGTCGCAGAACAGTGATTCGGGCAGTAAAAGTATTAGTAGAAAAAGGAATCCTTAAGAAAGTACCAACAGCTCGAATGAATGGAAAACAAGGTGTGAATCTCTTGGTAATTCAAGCATATGAGCCTATTGATTCGTTGCTAAATAATAATGAGTCACCCCAAGGTGTCATTCCATCTGTCACACCTAATAAAACAGAGAATAAGCAAAGCTCACTCTGTGAGAAAAAAATAAAACCTACTAACGTAAAGGAGCGGTCAGCAGAACCAGCATTAACCGAATTAGATTCAAGCTATCTACCAGAATCAATCCCGGCAGATTTTATTGAAGTCACATCTCCCTTTTTTAGCGCAATCGAGATTTATAAACTCTGGAATCGGGTATTAATGGTCTATCAAAAATTGAATTTAAGAAGAACATTAGGTTATTTTACTGATGATATCGTTCATGCCTTTAAACAGACTGTATTTGCTAAAAAAAGAGGGAAAATCCGGAAAACATTTGAAGGATATTTTTACCAAGTACTGCGGAATATATTGATTATAGAAGTACGTCGGGAGAATCGACATAAGTTGTATGACTTTATAAGTGGGGAGTAAGGGTTGGTGCTTTATATATCATAATTCGAATCAAAAAACTAGTAGAGTGATTATGATAATCAGTACTTTAGATTCAATCACATATAGTCCAGATTCGACATACAAACCCCTTATTTTTACAATTATCACATTATTTACTGAAAATTAACACAATTCGACGTTTCTTAATAATGGATTCATTTCTGCTTCATATTACTCATGTACGATGAAAAGGATTTAATACTAGGAGAAGAAAGGAGCTTAAAAGGTAAATGAGAGTTAAACATGTTATGACTCTAGTTATTATTTTTGCATTCATTATTCAAATACTTCCTATTCAAGCATTTGGGGTAGAAAATGGTCAAAATGATAAAAAGAGTGAAGAAGAGCGGTCAGAGTATTTAGGAATGAAATTGTATAGGGGGGAATTTCATTCACATACATCGATAAGTGATGGAAAGTTATTACCGAAAGATGCGTTTGAATATGTTCAAGCAAATACAAATCTTGATTTCTTTGGAACAGCAGAGCATGAAGTGACTTTTGATATAACTTCAGGGAATGATTTTCTTAAAGACTATCGAGATTCTTATTCAGAAGAGTATAAGTACACGAGAGAGGAACACGATCAATATGCTACAGATACCTTTGCTACAGTGCCTGGTGTTGAATTAACATGGTATGACATGTCCGGTCATGTAAACATATATAATGCGGAATGGTTCCCGAGAACATACGGAGTAGGGGCAACAGGACAATTCGGAATTGGCGATTTAAAATATGATCTTCCAACGTTCTATGGACGTGTTGCTGACGACCCTACAGCCATTGCTCAATTAAATCATCCAAGTGCAAGTGGTTGGGGAGATTTTAATGAATTTAGACATTTTAATAAAGATGTTGATGATAATGTGACCTTGTTTGAATATAAAGTTTCCAGTTATTTTACTAACTTTGTAAAAGCTTTAGATAAAGGCTGGCATCTATCTCCAACCTATAGTGGGGACGAGCACCAAGTAAATTGGGGAACGAGCAACCCTGCCTTAACAGGGCTATGGACTGAAGAATTAACAAGAGAAGCTATTCATGATGCGATGGCAAATCGCCGTACATATGCATCGTTTGATGAGAACTTCGTTTTAGGATATTCAGCAAACGGAAACATCCTTGGCTCGATTCTTCCAAGTGACACGAAGGAATTAAAGATGAACATCTCATTAAAGGATCCTGATGCGGAGGATTTGATTGAACGTGTGACGATTTACACAAACAAAGGTGAAATGGTCAAAGAGTATACGGAAATTAATAGCAATGAATTTGAGCAGGATGAAAAAATTGCTAGTCATGACGGCGATTATTTCTTCTTAAAAGTGATTCAACATGACGGGGATGAAGTTATTAGTGCACCAATCTGGGTCGGTGAAGTTACGAACGGTACAGATTTTTCCCCAGATATTGAAATCGATGGTGATCTGCCTAAAACAGCTAAATTAGGTGAAACCGTTACGGTTCCTGGGGCAATTGCATCTGATGATAGTGGTGAAACGCCTAATTTAAAAGTAGAAGTATTCAATACGAAAGGTTTAGTTGATAGTCCGGATAATCGGTTCACAGTAGAAGAATATGGTGAATACTTCGTCCGTTATTATGCAACCGATTCGAAAGGGAATTCCGGAGTTGAGCTGATTCGTATTGTGATAGATGGTAGCGAGCTTGATGCCGATAAAGTGCTAAATGAATTCATGCCGATTGTCAATATCGGTGCAACAGAAAACGAAGTAGGTATCACATTAGTAACGGATAAAACTTTAGATGAAGCTTATGTACAATATAAGCCATCAACATCATCTGAATGGAGCAGTGATCTTGTTTCAAAAACAGAAGTAGACTACTTTGAATCAGCATACGGGGATGATATTGCTAGCGGTACATATCGAATACTAGCTTCCCATGAGGCAGATCTTTCAGGTCTACAAACAGGCACAGAGTACGAATACCGTTATGGAATGACTCCAGAAGGTCCATGGAGCGAGGTTCATTCTTTTGAAACAGCTCCTGAGTCAGACGAAACAACGGTTTATTTTATGGGGGACCTACAAGTATCAGATCGTAATCCGGAAAGTTTTGATCTTTTCACAAACATGTTAGATGTTCTTAAACAAAAAAATGATCAAGGTAAACTTATGGTTCAAGTAGGGGACATCGTAAATGATGCAGGTTTTACCCATGTTTGGACAGATGTTTTTGATACGGTCTACAAAGATTTAAATCTATTATCTGCAAATGTGATTGGAAACCATGAGCTTGTCCAAGATTCTGATGTAAGTTCTTATCGAAATTTCTTCAATCTACCTGAAAATGGAGAGGGGACATACTCAGAAGGTAATTATTCTTTCGATTATGGGGATGTTCACATTGCAGTACTAAATTCGATGGATTTTACAGAAGAACAACTTGAATGGCTTGAAACAGATATGCGTCAGACAGATAAAAAGTGGAAAATTGTTGTTGAACACTTCCCATATTATGGAGGAAGTCATAGTGATGACCCTGGAATGAATACGAAAAGGGCACAAATGACAAAACTTGTTCAACAGTTAGGCGTGAACCTTCACATTGGTGGACATGACCATGTGTATAAACGTAACACAATTAATAATGATGTCATGGACAATAGTCAAGAAGCGATGAACATGGGAACAACCTTTGTCACAATCGGTTCATCTGGACCTAAATTTTATGAAAATCAATCGTTTGATTGGGACAACATTGTCTATGATGAAAATGACCAAACTGGAATGATTTTAGAGACAAATGATGAGTCGTTAACATTAAAGGTTTATAACAGTAAGGGTGCTGTCATTGATGAATTAACATTGACTCCCCCAGAAAACCATATGGAATTAACAAGTCTTGAACTAGAAGATGGCACGTTTAATGGAGTTGGATTATTAAATTATCCTGGTTCTGCTGAGGATGTTACTGTCATTGGTGCAAAATATGACCAAACAGGAACAAAATTACTTGATGTGCAAATGAAAGAGGTTGAATTAGAAGGTTTAGGTAGAGAACAAGTCATCCTTTTTGATGAACCACTCGCATACAATGACCAGAATACAGTGAAAGTATTTATTTGGGATAATCTTAAAAGTCAAAATCAGCTCCTACCATCTCAAATTGTTAGAGAAGCAATGGATGGCGAAGGAACAGAGGAGAAACCTTACAAAATTGATCATTTATCAGACTTTGAAAAGATTAAATATTATCCAGACAAATATTATCAACTGACAAAAGATATTATTGGAAATAATGATGTGTTACAGGCAATTGGCTCTGATGGAATCCCATTTACTGGGGTGTTTGATGGAAATGGCCATCATATTAAAGGCGTTCAAATTGCTTCCGAAAGTGGTGCTGGATTATTTAGTGTCAATGATGGAACGATTAAGAATCTTGCCATATTAGATGCAAATATTAATTCTTCTACAAATGATACAGGAATACTCGTTGATTTAAATAATGGAACAGTTGAAAACTCATACACAACTGGTTCAATTAATGGTGTGTCCAACGTTAGTGGCTTAGTTGGTTATTCAAACGGAGTGATTCGTAATAGTTACTCTACTGCCAGTGTTAAAGCATCTTCAAAGCAAGCGGGCGGCTTAGTTGGTATTACCAATAGAGACAGTATCACTGAAAATGTCTATGCTACAGGGTCAGTAACGGCAGGAAGCAGCAATGCTGGAGGTATTAGTGGTTATGCGTATAACAATACACTCATTCAAAATAGCTTCGCACTTAATCCGTCTGTTATTACGACAAGTAGTGCAAACCGAATTGTAGCTCGGGTATTAAATGGTGAAAAAGCAACACTAGTAAACAATATCGCAACTAACAAAATGATGGTAAGTAAAGAAACGATTACGAACGAAGGTCCTAATAATGAAAAAGGTCTTGGTAAGAGTAGTGAAGAGCTAAAAAATCAAGCGATCTATGAAGAAGCAGGCTGGGATTTTAAAACAATTTGGACATGGGATGAGAGGAGCGAACGTCCTCTATTAAAACAAAATAGAGAAACCACAGATAGTAATCAAGGAAATCAACCAGCATTAGAAAAAGACGAGAATGGTTTTTACAAGATTACAACAATTGAAGATTTAAAAGAAACCAATAAATTCCCTAATGCCAATTATCTATTAATGAATGACCTGAATTTTAATGGGGATGTATTTACGTCACTAGCTGTCGATGTCCCGTATATGGGTATTTTTGATGGGAATGGTAAAAAATTAACCAATTTCAAATCAGCAACAGGGGCATTGTTCCATATGAATGGCGGGACGATTAAAAATATTGCGATGGTCGACGTCGATATAACAGGTGAAAAGGGTGCACCACAAACAGGTGTGTTAGTTAATGTCAATAATGGCATAGTCGAAAATAGCTATTCAACTGGAGTCGTTGTTGGAGAAAATACTGTAGGTGGATTAGTTGGATATTCCAATGGGATGATTCGAAATAGTTATTCGAATGCTGATGTAACAGCTAGTTCTAAGCAAGCAGGAGGCTTAGTTGGGATCACGAATACAGGTAGCACAACTGAAAATGTTTATGCGACAGGAGTTGTCGTTGCACAATCAAGTAATGCTGGAGGAATTACCGGCTATGGATACAACGGAACGGTTGTTCAAAATGTCATTGCTTTAAATCCATCAGTGAAGACACCAACAAGTGCAAATCGTGTTGTAGGTCGTGTATTAGCAGGAAACAAGGCAACGTTGAATAATAACTATGCTAGTACTGAGATGGAGGTAGATGTAGAACGAATTACAGAAGAATCTCCGACAACTGAAAAAGGAAAAGGATTGTCAAAAGAAGAGATTAATAGCCAGACAACCTATAGTCAAGTATTGGGCTGGGATCTTGACAATGTATGGATTTGGGATCAAGAAAATAAAATTCCTGTGTTAAGAATTCATAGTGAGCTTGAAGACCCTGAAGAGCCTATTGAGGAAGGTCCAGCATTGGAGCAGGATGAAAATGGCTTCTATATGATTAATCAATTGGAAGATTTACAACAGTTAAATGCATATCCAAAAGAACAATATATAGTGATGAACAATCTAGATTTTGCTGATGCTTCAGAATTGATTACGATTGGTCATTTTTCTGGTGTTCTCGACGGAAATGGAAATACATTATTGAACTACAAATCTGAAAATGGTGGATTAATTGAAGTCAACAATGGAACGATTAAAGACATTGCCATGGAAAATGCAGATATCCAATCAGAAAAGAATAATGTCGGAATACTTGTCAATACAAACAATGGAACAGTTGAAACCTCCTATTCAACGGGGCAAATTACTGGTAAAAGTACCGTCGGAGGATTAGTCGGCTATTCTTATGGGCTTGTGAAAAATAGCTATTCAACTGCAGATGTCACAGCCACACAAAAACAATCAGGTGGTCTCATTGGAATCACAGGTCGTGGAAGTACGACTGAGACAAGCTTTGCAAGTGGTACTGTCCATTCTGCTATAAGTAATGCAGGTGGGTTTAGCGGCTATGGATACAATACAACTGTTATTCAAAACAATGCAGCATTAAATCCATCGGTTACCACTGAAACAGCAGCAAATCGAATTGTTGGTAGAGTGCTAGCTGGAGAAACAGCTACATTAAGCAACAATATTGCCAATGAGGACATGGTTGTTAATAAGGAATGGACAACGGAGGAGAAGGAAAATAATGAAAAAGGTCTTGGGATAACAGCCGAAGACTTAAAGAATCAAGGTACATTTGAAGAAGACCTAGGCTGGGATTTTAATAGCGTTTGGGCATGGGATGCTATAAATGAAAGACCTAAGCTACAGGTCAATGGCGAACAGGTGCCAACTGACCCAGTTGATGCACCAAAGCTTGAGAAGGATAAAAGTGGTTCTTACATGATCGAAACGATTGAAGACTTACAAAATATCAATCAGTATCCTGAAGAACAGTATATTCTAACAGCTGACCTTGACTTTGAAGGGGTAACGAATCCGATTTCAATCCCAACGTTCAGTGGAACGTTGGACGGGAATGGAAAATCTATTGTTCATTATCAATCTACTATAGGTGGAATAGTTGAAGAAAATAACGGAACAATAAAAAACTTTGCTATGATAGATGCAAAAATCACGACATCAAACAGCAAAGTAGGAATTCTCGTCAATACAAACAACGGATCTGTGGAGAATTCATATTCAACAGGTTGGGTAACAGGTAAAAATACAGTTGGTGGTTTAGTTGGTTATTCCACTGGAATTGTGAAAGATAGTTACTCGACCTCACAGGTTTTAGCAACTGGTAAACAAGCAGGCGGTTTAGTTGGCATTACAGAGAAAGGTAGTACAACAGAAACTAGTTATGCAGCTGGTACGGTAAGTGCAGGTGAAAGCAATGCGGGTGGCTTAAGTGGCTATGCTTATGAAAAGACTGTTATACAAAACAATGCGGCATTAAATCCTTATGCGATTACGACAAGTGCAGCCAATCGAATTGTTGGACGTGTTAAATCAGGTGATACAGCTACATTAAAGAATAATATTGCTGATGAACGCATGCTTGCAAGTCAAGAAGGCGTAGGAGAGGATGGACCAGATAATGAAAAAGGAATTGGTAAAACGAGTAAGGAATTGAAATCACAGTCAACTTTTGAAACTGGTCTAGGCTGGGATTTTGATCAGGTATGGGCTTGGGATAAAGTTGCTGAACGTCCGGTATTAAAGGCTAATCCGGAAAATACTGAAAGCTCTGCAGGACCTAATACCCCAAATCTTAAGCAAGATGAAAATGGACATTACATCATTGATTCGGCTGAAGATTTAGCGGTCATAAATGATTTTCCAACTGAAAAGTATATACTGGCAAATCATTTAGACTTAGCGAGCAATACAATCGAACCAATTGCTAAACAGGTTCTATTCACTGGTAGCTTTGATGGCAATGGTTATGTCATTTCGAATTTCACTTCAGCTACTGGAGCGCTCTTCCATTTTAATGATGGAACGATTAAAAATGTGGGAATTGAACATGCGAAGGTTACTGGGATTGCTGGCACACCACAAACAGGTATATTGGCAGAATTCAACAACGGAACAATTGAAAATAGCTATACAACAGGTAAGGTAGTTGGTAGTCATTCAGTTGGTGGTTTAGTCGGTTATACCGAAGGAGTCATTCTAAATAGCTATTCAGCTGCAGATGTAACATCGAAAGCAAGTCAAGCAGGTGGATTAGTAGGGATTGCAAACTCTGGAAGCATCACTGAAAATTCGTATGCTGCAGGAAATGTTCATGCCGAAAAAAGCAATGCTGGCGGAATTACTGGTTATGCCTACAACGAAACTGTCGTAAAAAACACAATTGCTTTAAATGGATCTGTCACAACACCTTCAAGTGCTAATCGTATCGTTGGCCGTGTACTGGGTGGTCATACAGCTAGTTTAACGAACAATTATGCAACGGCTACTATGACTGTAGATAAAGAAGGGGTAACAGAAGAGTCACAAAGCAATGAAAAAGGACTTGGTGTTAGTCAGGATATATATGAGACTCAACGCTTTTATGAAGAAACATTTGCTTGGAACTTCCAAACAATTTGGATCTGGGATGAAAAAGCGAAGCGTCCAGTTTTACGCCAAAAGGCCCTGTAAAATAGTTTCTATTTTATATTATTCAGCGTAACAGGGTTAAAGAGGTTTGTATTTTGCAAGATTACCAGTGGAAGGTTGGAGAAATCCAGACTCCACTGGTTGAAGTTTTAATGACAGATTGTTTTGGAGGTAAAGGATGAAAAAAATCATTTCAATGATGGTTGTAGGATTGTTTCTATGTTTATGTATACCAATGTCAGTACTAGCGGCTACTGTAAATAATGGAGATGGAACATATAAAGTGAGCGGACAATCTCCATCAATTGCTAATAAAACGTTAACGATTACAGTTATGAAAGTGAAGGAACAAACTTCTGAGCATTTAATGTATATTGATGAGTTTCTAGCAGATGAAAAAGGAAACTACAGCATTACGTTTACAACAAAGGAAGAACTAACAGTTACTGATCCTTTTCATGTAAAGGTAGTATCTGAAGGAACTACTCTAGAAGAGGAAGTCATTCATCATCCAGACTATAAACCAGACGAAGGTACAGACCCCGGAGATGGTACAAATCCGGATGAGGAAAACCCAGATGACGGTACAATCCCAGATGAGGATAAACCAGATGAGGATTCAAAACCTGATAATGAACAACCAGACGGTGGTACAAATACAGATAATGAAGAACCAGATCATAATGAAAATCCTGATGATGGCAAATCGAATGGGGATAAAGACAAAGTAGATGATGAAAATCCAGATGATATGAAAGGAAATGAAGGAGAAGACAGCGATAACGAGGACAATTTACAAAATGTAAATGGCGACAATCATTCTGAAGGTAAGGGAGAAAACAATCAAGGTGGAGTTACGTTACCAAATACAGCTACATCAGTCGGAGATATATTGTTATTTGGTGCTCTCTTAGTTGGGATGGGTTTATTGTTTGTTTTGGCTTCTAGAAAAATAGCTAAAAGGACTTTGTAAGGAACATACAAACGTACAAAAAAGGTTCATATTCATTTTCAACGACTACATCATTATCGAACTATAGTGTTGTTTACGCTTAAAAAACGATTCGCATAAAGTAAAAGGTTTAGAAAAGACTGCTTAAGTACGAGCAGTCTTTTCCTTTTTGAATTTCCTCGTTCTATATAAGATTTCTTCTAAAACCCATATAAACAACCTACAACTTTCAAGATGAAGTTCATTATACGGGCATTTTTATATTTAATTTTACCTTTCTCTTAGCAAAGGTAGAGTGCAACAACGAAATGATCCACCAGATTTAATAATTTCTGTAATATCAACTTCAATAACCTCAAAGCCCCGATCACGAAGTTGTTTGTTTACATTCTTATTAACTGGCAAGCTTAATACTCGTTTGTTGCCGATACACAATACATTTGTACCTAATTGAAATTGTTCCTCTTCAGATACTTCAATTAAATCATATCGAGAAGCAAAAAACTCGATGTCTTTTTGTGATAAGGCATTCGGGTAAATAAGAGCTACATCAGGTGAAACGACATTAAATATACAATCCAAATGCAGGTATTTTTCTGTAAATGGGATAGGCACGACAGTAAATTCATTTAAAAGACGCTGTAATTGATCAACAGCTTTTTGATTCGTCCGATTACTTAGTCCTACGTATATTGTATCCTGATCTATTACAATATCTCCACCTTCAATTCGTTCCTTGACTAAATTATAATAGGAGATTTCTTCATCCTCTAGCCATTGTTTTAAAACGTTTTCCTCACCTACACGAACATCTGTGGCCATGTTAGCAACAAAGATTGTCTGTCCTAGTGTAAAACCAATATCCCGAGTAAAAACCTGTTCAGGATATTTTTTATGATAAGGTAATAAAATCACATCGATGTCATTTTGTTTAAGAGTTTTGACAAATTCAGTGTGCTGCTCAAGCGCGCGTTCAATATGGATACCTTCATTCTTAAAATGCTCTTGTGTTTCATTAATGACTTCGCGGATTGTCATATATTGAGGCTGACAAAGGATTACTCGTTTTAATGTATCATATTCACTCATACAAAAAGCCCCGTTGTTTGGTTTTGCGCGTTCTTCCATTTTTTTTGCCACCCTATCTTCACTTTTTTAACTAGTTTTTTCCTAAACACACGTTATTATTACAATTAGACACTAAGAAAATTCCTTTGCACCCTTTGAAAGAGACAAAAGTAAAAAATCTATAGAAGAAATAGAGGAATATGCAGTAAATGGGGAAGGTTGGGCTGGCATATGCTCCATTTGATCAAAAAGATCAAGAAACCTTTCCAGAACACTCTTTAAATGGTTACGGATTTTCAGATGGTAAAGTGGATATAGAACATATGATGATAGTGGATAAAGAGGACATGGAGCTTCCATAATTGCAATGTTGGAAAGTGGAAGTGTTTGAGGAAGAGGAGAATAAAAGATAACACAATGACTTAGCTCACGAGTTAGGTCGTTTTTACATCCGAAAAACCACTGAATTTGTAAAATGTAATAAAATAATTTCATTAACCTAAAACAAGGATAACCCGTGTTAATCCATTGATTAACACGTTTTCAACACATTGTATACACAAAAGAACATCTGCGACCAGTTAATAAGAGATGTTATTGTTTTAACACTGTGCATCTTCAATTTGAAATCCTCGCTCCAATTTAAATTATTTGTAGCGATTGAAAAATTACTTTGACAGATAGAGTACTTTGGTTGTATGATTACTCTATCAGATAGAATAGTTAAGTGTAAGGAAGTGGCATTTTCATGAGAAGTGATATTATTCGTGGGCATTTGGATTCGATTATTTTGCGTTTAATTTTAGAAGAGGATAGATATGGTTATGAAATATCTAAAGAGATCAGCCTCCGTACAGATAATCGGTTTCAAATAAAAGAAGCAACGTTATATGCTGTGTTTCAAAGACTTGAAAAAAAGGACTTAATTGAATCTTACTTTGGGAGCGTATCAAAAGGTGGAAAGAGGAAGTATTACAAAATTACAACACTTGGAAAAGCATTTTTAAAAGAAACGGTAGAAGAATGGAAGGCAACAAAAGAGATTATTGATCTATTTATGGAGGGATTAAGTTGAAGCAATTAAAAGAGCATGTTGATGAGTTATTTAATGATGTACCCGAGAGTGAGCAAAAAAATGGGATTATGCAAGAGGTCATGCAGAACCTTGAAGAAAAAGTGTGGGATCTAATCGAGCAAGGTAAGGCAGAAGAAGATGCGATTAATAAAGCCATTGTAGAGTTTGGTGATATTGAAGATTTGAAGAATGAATTGGGTATAACTCAATCAGTTAAATCTGATAAAAGGAAAATGACAAAATTAAACTTAGGGTATTCGATCTGGGGAAGTTTGCTTATTATATCATTATTTATCTTTATCAATTTCTATTATTCACCAAGTGTCATTTGGTTTGTTTATCCGACATTTGCTGTACTATGGTGGCCTTTAACGATGTATTTCAATTGGAAGCGAATCAAGTAGAGGAGTGAAATAAATGAAGACATATCAAGGTTTTGTTGTAGCAGGTAGTTTGCTGACTATTGGGTTTTTACTACTTGTTAATTTCTTAACTAGTTCGGGCTATTTTTGGTCTATCTATCCCTCTATAGCACTGTTCTTGTTTCCGGTTGGTTTGTACTGTATAACAAGGAAGAAATACATCTTCCTTTCCATGTTTAGTAGCTTGTTTATTTGTATCTATCTGGTCGTGGAGAATTATATGTATACACCGGAGTATCCATGGGTTTTATATGTGGTCCTCCCACTTGTGATGGGTCCAATTATGGTGATGTTAGGGAAACGAATAAAAACAATGAGAGTAGCAATGTTAGGTAGTGCAAGTATTATTCTTTATTATCTTATTCTAAATATATTTCTTTCCCCTCAGTATCCTTGGGTGATCTTCTCAGCATTTGCAGTGTTATGGTGGCCACTTACAATTTATCACATGAAAAGAAGAGCATATGTTAGATTCTCTATCTATGCAACCTTATTGGTTAGTGTGTTTTTTATTAGTGTGAATGTACGATCATCGCCACAGGAAATTTGGGCAATCTATCCAATCTTTGCTGTGCTTTGGTGGCCATTGAGTATGTACTTTTTCGTCTATAAAAAGGAATTAGAATCGTAATCGACAGAGGCATACAATCGGCAAATCGTTAGGATAATGTACGCTGAATGACCTGTATGAGTGTAAAAATAACCACGATCATAAAAATGACAAAAATCTCTGTTTTACAATCAAAATAGAGAGATTTTTGTCATTTTTATAGACATTGGGAATGGATAAAGGAGGTAACTGAGTATTATGATTTTTTGGCAAAAGATAGCCCTTTCTCTTTAAGAACATCATTCAGTATTCTCACCGCTTTCGGCCCAACCCCATGGATTTTCAGAATATCTGATTCCGTAACTTTGGTAAATTGCTCAAGTCGGTAAAACCCTGCGTTATGGAGCTCACGATTTGCTGGCTTACTAATCTTAGGTAGGTTACTTTCAGGTGCTGTTTTATGGAAAATGTCCAAGCTTAGACTCCTCTCATTATTGAATTTTCTATTCTAATTTTAGTATAGTCTGTTAATTCAATAACAAAAACCCTGTAAGTCAAACTATTTACCAAGGAATAAGCGAGGGGCAACCTGATATAAGCATATCGTTCAACTTTTGAATTTAAACGATTTATTTTGAAAAATTAAGCTTTTCTTAAGGAATCTATTAAGCTTTTCTTATTGTTTAGTCTGTATATTGATAATAGAAAGTGATTCTTTGACAACTGTAGGGAGGGATGATTATGACTGACAAAAAGGGATATATTCTTTTAACGAATACAGGTACATTATTCACAAAATTGATAAAGCTATATACGAAGAAAACCTATAATCATGCTTCATTCGCATTGGATTCTGATTTATTAGAGGTTTATAGTTTTGGTAGAAAATCTTCAAGAAACCCCTTTATTGGTGGTTTTGTAAAAGAGGACATGAAGACAAGTTTGTTTAATCAAGCAGACTGTGCAATCTATTCATTTGAAGGAACCGAGGCTCAAATCCAGAAAATGAAACATTATATACAAGAAATAGAAGCAGAAAAAGAACAGTATCGCTATAATTTTATCGGATTATTTGGGTTTATATTCAATAAGTCAATAAACAGAAAAAAAGCTTTCTTCTGTTCTCAGTATGTTGCATCAATACTAGAAGAAGGTAAAATCACCGATTTCGAAAAGCCACTCTCACTAATTGCACCAAATGACTTGCAGAAATTATCTAACCTTCATTTAATGTATCAAGGGAAACTAAAGGATTATACTAATAGAAAGGTAGATGATAAAGTTCGTTTTCCATTCCAACTGCGATCGATTGGTGCGTGATTTGGTTCATTTTACTAGTAACATATTTGAAGGGAGACTATAAATGGAACAGCAAATAAACATATTAGTCGTTGAAGATGATAATGATATTAATCAATTGCTATGTAGAATTATAAAAAAAAGTAAGTACTTCCCACAACCTGCCTATTCCGGAACAGAGGCGATGATTTATTTAGAAAAACAGAAGTGGGATTTGGTTTTACTAGATTTAATGCTTCCAGGCCTTAAGGGAGAGGACATTCTTGTTGAAATCACTACGAAGGGCTCAACTCCAGTCATTATTATTTCCGCCAAAAGCGAACAGCAGACAAAAATTGATAATTTACGATCTGGTGCAGACGATTTTATTTCAAAGCCTTTTGATGTTGAAGAAGTATCTGCACGTATTGATTCTCTGCTCAGAAGATACAAACAAAGCAATGAAGCCCCAAAGAGAGATCAGTTAATTCATAAAGATATTCATCTTGATTTAGAAGCGAAAAGCGTTATTGTGAATGGTACAAGGCTTACATTGACAGTCCGTGAGTATACAATCCTAGTCCTTCTCTTGAGCTCCCCACAAAAAATCTTCTCAAAATCTAATCTATTCGAAAGTGTATGGAATGAGCCCTTCTTTGGGCATGAAAATACGGTAAATGTCCATATGAGTAACTTAAGGAATAAACTCTCCAAAGCGAATCCAAATGAAGACTATATAGATACCATTTGGGGAATGGGCTATCGTATTAAATCTTAAGGTTTTCTTTAGGTTTGCCTTAGGTTTTCTTATGATTTATGACCCATACTAAATGGAGAGCTAGTAAGGAGGCTAAAAAGTTGAGTGAATATATTTTAAGAACCAATAACCTTTCAAAAAAATATGGAAAAGATTTTGCCATTGAAAATATCAATGTCACGATCAAAAAGGGTGAAATTTATGGATTCATTGGTCAAAATGGTGCAGGTAAATCAACAATGCTACGGTTAGTAACGGGGCTTGCCTTCCCAACAAGTGGATCAATCGAACTATTTGGAAGTGATAACCCATCAGAGTTAACAGATGGACAGAAAAGAATCGGTGCCATTATCGAAAATCCCGCACTTTTACCGAATATGAGTGCATATGAAAATTTGGAAGTCCACCGATTACAAAAAGGTATTCCAGGTAGTGACTGCATCAATAAAACACTAGATCTTGTAGGTCTTACGGATACAGGGAAGAAAAAGGCGAAAAACTTTTCACTTGGAATGAAGCAAAGGCTTGGACTTGGAATTGCATTATTAAGTGAACCAGAATTCTTAATTTTAGATGAACCAACAAATGGCTTGGATCCAATGGGAATCGTTGAGCTGAGGGGATTAATCAAAAAATTAAATCGTGAAAAAGGACTGACCGTTTTAATATCAAGCCATATATTAAGTGAACTCCATCAACTCGCAACTAGTTTTGGCATAATCCATAAAGGGGTACTGCTTGAAGAGCTTACAGCAAAAGAGCTGGATGAAAAGTGCAAACAACATTTGCGAATAAAAGTTGATCATCCAACTATGGGGGCAACCGTACTGGAACAGAATCTATTTACAACTGATTTTGAGGTTATGCCAGATGGCACCATTAAACTCTACAGTGATCTTGATGATGTGCGTAAAGTTTCACGTGTCTTAACAGACAATGGTCTTGTGATCGAACATCTCTCACAAACAGGTGACAGTCTTGAACGTTATTTTTCAAAGCTCGTAGGGGGTGTAGAGAATGACTAATCTAATCAGGACGGAATTATATAAATTACAACGGAATAAAACATTTTGGGTATTAACCGGAATGATAACAGGAATAAGTGCACTATTACATTACCTTGTCATAATTGGCTGGTGGCAGATGGAGGGTACTGCCTTTGACAGTGCAGGGTTAAGTGAACTAAATGCTTTATCAACATTTACCGTGCCATTATTTTTCAACTTAATTGTTAGTACATTGGCCGGTTTTTTTATCTCGACTGAGTTTTCACAAAGCGGTGTAATCAAAAATCAAATAATAAGTGGTAATAAAAGATCTCATATTTTTATGGCGAAATTTCTTGTTTTTTCAATTGGCTCCATCATTGTTACGATACTGATTCCATTAGTAACAGCTATCATTTTAGTCATCTTATTTGGTCACGGTGATATCTTGAATCCTTCTAATATCATGTATGTAGGAAGAGTGTTTAGCTTATTTACACTTCAATTTCTAGGCTATACAGCGATTATGATCGTAATTGCCATTATTACGGATGACAGTGGGAAAACAATCATTTTTTCTATATTATTTACAATTGTTATGTTTGCAATCGAAAAACTTCCTAGGTCAACGTTCATTAATATGATTTATGAGCATTCCATCTTTGGTCAATTTAGCGAAGTATTCAAAATTCAAATGACAAATGGCGAAATTGTAAAGTCCATTCTTATTGGGGTAACAACAATAATCATCATCACCTTGTGTGGTGTATTCATTTTTAAAAGAAAAGAATTGAAATAATTTTAGATAAGCGGGTGAGAGCAGTGTTGTATGTAGTAATAATCATATTTTTTGTGACAGTATCCTTGCTCACTCGCTTATTCGCTCTAAAAAAAGAAGTGAAAAAAATAAGCAAGCAGTTACAAATCTATAACAATCGAAAAACGAACAAAAAAATCGATATGTCACTTATCGATAAAGATATTGAAAATCTTGGAGTAGAAATTAATAAACTTATTGATCTGTACGTGAGAGAGAATAGAAAGAGAGTCTATTTTGAAAATGAGCAGAGACAGGCAGTTGCTAATATGTCCCATGATTTGAGAACACCATTAACATCTATTTTAGGGTACATCCAGATGGCTGAAGCGGATGATGTAACAGCGGATGAAAGAAAGAAATTATTATCGATTGCAAACAATCGAGCAAAAAGATTAGAGGCTTTATTAAGTGACTTTTTTGAGCTAAGCATTATTGAATCCACCGACCTTCACATAAAGTCAGAACGAATGAACATCAGGAATTTAACAATAGATGTATTAATGAGTTCTTACGAGCGTTTTAATGAGAAAAATATGGAACCAATTATTAACATGCCAGAAAACGATATATTCATTATCTCTGATGAATCAGCAGTAACAAGGGTCATTGAAAATTTGATTTCCAATGCCATAACCCACTCAGATGGTCATATCATCATAAGTCTTGAGGAAAAAGATGCAATGGCTAGACTGATTGTTAAAAATGATGCACACTCATTAACAGAAAAAGATGTCGACCGCATTTTCGATCGATTTTATATGGCAGATCAATCCCGTTCAGGTAAAAATACTGGGTTAGGCTTGTCAATTGTTAAAGGCTTAATGGATAAGATGAATGGGACAATTACTGGACATCTGAATGATGGGCAAGTATCCATCGTTTGTGAATGGAAAGCTGAGGAGAAAAATGAAATATAGTAATTTTGGATGGAGGATATAGTAAAGCAAGCTTGAGCTGATAACAAGTAACTTGGATATATTCGATAATAATCTATTTAAAACCCCCTTTAACGGTATCTAAAGGGGGTTTGCTATTATAGCAGCACCTTGTTATTCCTGCATAATTAAATTCTCCATTATTCAATTAAACTGACCTGTTAGCACAATAACTTCTATTGTTGAATAGGAAATTTTTTAGTTTAATAGCCGTGACTAAAAAATATCAATACCGATAACAGGTCATAATCAATCCGTATTTTTCAAGTACTTTAAGTATCTTCTTCGCTTTTGTACTCTAAAATATCTCCAGGTTGACACTCTAATGCTTTACAAATTGCCTCTAAAGTTGAAAATCGAATCGCTTTTGCTTTTCCATTTTTCAAATGCTCTATAAACTTAAAACTATAAAATTTATAAAGTGTTCTACTAACTTGCACCTTTACTATAAGAACCATACCGGTATCTAATAGTATGGTTTTGTGGCTTCCTGCGATTCAGGGAGCCTTTTTCTAAAGTTGAAGAATTGCAAATCACTCCAACTTTAGAAAAAGGTACAAAACGCACAATCAACTAGAAAACATCTTTAATTTCCAAAGGATAATCTATAGTTTTTAGGGTTAAATGCTTTTAGATAACAAGGTAACATAATAGAGAAGGGTACGGTTCCTATTTTTATTTTATGTAAGCGTTTTACTAGTTATATTAACTATTTTTTATGGGGGAATACAGCAAATGAATAGGAGTTTTAAAAGATTATTTTCATTCATTCTTGTCGCAATTTTGGTGGTCCCAGTTAGCTCGGTAACACCGGTTGCGGAAGCGGCGGTGAGCGATGATATTCCAGTTCTACTGTATCATCGAATTGTCGATAATCCTTCCAATGAATGGACGGATACCAGCGTTGAAAAGTTTGAGCAGACTATGGAGTATCTTGATGACAATGGTTACAATACTTTGACTGCAGAAGATTACGTGAACATCATGGAAGGAAAAGAAACGGCTCCTGAAAATCCGATTCTAATAACCTTTGATGATGGTACTCCTGACTTCATTACCAATGCTCTTCCAGTATTGAACGAATATAACATGAAAGCCGTTTTATTTATTGTCAGTGACTGGATAGGCGACGGCACCAGAATGTCAGAAGAACAATTGAAAACTCTGGCGGATGAACCAAATCTTAGTCTAGAGAATCACACCAAAAATCACGACGCTGCTATTTGGGGAAGTGATGGTAGTAAGAGAAGTGAAATAACGAAAGAACAAGCTGAGGAACAAATTTCGCAAGCAAATGAATATTTAAAAGGTATCACAGGTAAAGACCCAGTTCTGATGGCATACCCTTATGGTAGCTACAGTGATATTACACAAGAAGTGAACCAAGAACATGGCATTAGGTATGCATTTAAAGTTGGTTACCCTAATGAAGGCGATTATCTTATGGGGCGCCACTATATAGTAGAACAAGATCTAGTGGATATTGCGAAAATGATTGGTGGACCAGCACCATCTCTAGAACCTGAACCAGGAGACCAAACAGAGTTAGAAGTAGTTTATCACGAAACCTTTAATAGTGGCTTAGGTGTTGCAAAGAATGCAGGTAACTCACAATTAGTACCTGTTTCAGATGTCGTTTTTGATGGGAATGAGGAGGGAAAAGCTATCCATGTAAGCGGTAGAACGAACGGTTACGATGGCGTTGATATCAAATTCAGTGATCTCGGCATGGAAAATGGCAACACCTATACGATTACAGTCGCAGGTTATGTGAATGATAGTGCGAGTGTTCCAGTAGGTGCACAAGCTTTACTTCAGAATGTAGACAGCTATAGTGGCTTGTATGTAGCTGCAGATTATGTGGCAGGACAAGCTTTTACTTTAACGGGTCAGTATACCGTTAATAACGAAGAAGATTCAGCCCTACGCATTCAATCTAACGAAGCAGGGAAAGAGGTTCCATTCTACATCGGGGATATCTTGATCACTGAGGAAGCATCATCTGGAGGTAACGAAGAAGAGCCAGAGGAACAAGGACCACCAGCTAAAGAATTCACAACAATTAATTTTGAGGATCAAGAATTAGCCGGCTTTGAGCCTAGAGGCGATACGGAAACACTGACTGTAACTGATGAAGAGAATCATACTGATGATGGTTCATATGCATTGAAAGTTGAGGACAGACAAATCGCATGGAATGGTCCATCATTACGTGTAGAGGAATTTATTGAAACGGGTCATGAATATAAAATTTCAGCATGGGTCAAGTTGAATTCACCGGATAGCTCACAACTTCAGCTATCTACACAGGTTGGTGAAGGTGACGGTGCAAGCTATAATAACCTTCAAGGAAAAACAATTAGTACTGAGGATGGTTGGGTACAGTTCGAAGGTACTTACCGTTATAGCAGTACAGGCGATGGATTTGTGAGCATTTATGTGGAAAGCTCAAATAATGCTACGGCTGCTTTCTATATTGATGATATTAGCTTTGAGCGTACTGAGTCAGGAACTGTTGAAATTGAGAAGGATTTAACACCGATAAAAGATGTTTATAAAGACGATTTCTTAATTGGAAACGTTGTCTCAGCTAATGAATTCGCAGGTAATCGACTTGATCTTCTTACAATGCATCACAATGTTGTCACAGCAGAGAATGCAATGAAACCAGGTTATGCATATAACGATGACAAACAATTTGATTTTACTGCGGAAGATGCGTTAGTTAATCAAGTATCAGAATCAGGACTGGAGATGGTTGGGCACGTACTCGTTTGGCACCAGCAGTCTGAGGAATCACTGCATACGGATGAAAACGATGAGCCTTTGAGTCGAGAGGAAGCACTAGGAAATTTGAGAACACATGTCAAAACAGTAGTCCAACACTTTGGTGATAAAGTGATTTCTTGGGACGTAGTCAACGAAGCGATGAACGATAATCCATCAAACCCAACAGATTGGAAAGGCGCTTTACGTCAGTCCGGTTGGTACAAAGCCATTGGACCAGATTACGTAGAACATGCCTTCTTAGCAGCAAAAGAAGCACTTGACGGTAAGGATGTTAAGCTTTATTACAATGATTACAACGATGATAATCAGAACAAAGCAGAAGCCATTTACCAGATGGTCAAAGAAATCAATGAGAAGTATGCAGCAGAGAATGCTGGGGAACTTCTGATTGATGGTATTGGTATGCAAGGACATTACAATTTAAATACGAATCCAGATAATGTAAGAACTTCATTAGAGAAGTTTGCCTCTGTGACGAATGAAGTAAGTGTGACTGAGCTTGATATTACAGCTGGAAGTGACAATGAGCTTACTGAACAGCAAGCAAATGAGCAAGCTTATTTATACGCACAATTGTTTAAAATCTACAAAGAACATGCGGAAGACATCGCACGTGTGACAATCTGGGGATTGAATGACGCGACGAGCTGGAGGGCTGCCCAAAGTCCATTGTTATTCGATAAAGACTTGCAAGCGAAACCAGCATACTACGCGGTGGTCGATCCAGATAAATTTATTGCAGATTATGATCCTCAGGAGAAAGAAGCTAATCATGCAACAGCTATGTTTGGCACACCTTCGATCGATGGAGCGATAGATGATGTTTGGAACAAAGCACCGGAACTACTGATTAATCGATTTCAAATGGCTTGGCAAGGAGCAAGCGGGGTATCAAAAGTCCTTTGGGATAATGAAAACCTGTATATTTTGACTCAAGTTAGCGATTCTCAGCTTGATAAATCAAGCATAAATGCATATGAGCAGGATTCGGTAGAAGTTTTCGTGGACGAGAATAATGCAAAGACATCCTCATATGAAGATGGAGATGGACAATATCGAGTAAACTTTGACAATGAGACTTCATTCAACCCTGAAAGTATTGCAGATGGTTTCGAATCGGCAACCAAGGTTTCCGGAACTAACTATACAATTGAAGTGAAGATCCCGTTAACAACGATCACACCGGAAAACAACACGAAAATTGGTTTTGACGTACAGATCAATGATGGTCAAGAAGGTGCCCGTCAAAGCGCTGCCACATGGAACGACATGACTGGTGCTGGATATCAGGACACATCTGTGTTCGGGGTTCTGACTCTAGTTGATTCAATAGAGCCGGCAGACCCTGAACCAACAGATCCAGAACCGACAACACCAGAACCAATTGAACCAACAGATCCAGAACCAACAACACCAAAACCAATTGACAAAGAAACAGTTGTAGCTAAACCAGTTGATAATGAGGTACCACAAGTAGATGGAGCAGGAAATACCTTACCTGATACAGCAACCAATGCATTTAATATGTTAGGGTTAGGTGCCATTTTACTAGTAGTTGGTGCAGGCTTCATTTTGTTTAATAGAAGAAAAAGAGCATAATTATCCAAACCAATAAGAGGCTGACATATGTACAGCCTCTTATTATTCATAATTACCAATACTCATATGTTGGTACGTACTCTCTAATCGAAAGTATGAAAAAGTTAGAATCGAAATAGTATAAGGGTTTCTAATCAAGAGGTAGTAAAAAATTAGTTGCTTATACCTTAAATGATAGGGCTTTTTTCAAAACAGAAAGTAGTCACTCTACACACAGAAACTATCAATATTTCGGCGGAATCTAGTAATCTTCTGAGCGTGACAGGCACCATAAGTCATAAAGGAGTTCTATGAAATCGAATGGAAGAATAGTATTTTAATAAATAAATTTTCACTATATATTTTCATTCAGCAATTAATAATGGTAATTGTAGGACAAATCCTCACAGGAAAATGTAAGCGTTTTTATTTGGAAAATTTCAAGAGGTGGTGTAAAAATGAGGAAAAAGGTTTTGTTTCTCTGGATGATTGTATGTTTAATTCCGGTTCTTATTCTTTCTGGCTGTTCTTCAACATCAAATGAAAATAAGAAGGAACTTACTATTTGGACGTTTACCGATGAAGCTAAGTATGCAGTTGAAAAATTCAAAGAAAGAAATCCTGATGTTGACGTTAATTTACTATTTATTACAAATGATAATTACGTGCAGAAGCTCATTTCAGTTTTACAAGTTGAGAAAAATGTTCCTGATGTGTTTTTTGTAGAAAATACCTATTGGCCACAAATAAAGGAAATACCACGCTTAGAGAATTTATCACAAGATCCTTACAATGCTGAGGAAATACTTGATAAACAATTTTCATATATCCAAGATATTGAAAAAGACGAGGAAGGAATGGTAAAGGGGCTGGGATATCAAGGGACACCGGGTGCCTTTTATTACCGACGTGATCTAACGCAAAAGTATTTAGGGACTGATGATCCCGAAGAAGTAAGTGAAATGATCTCTAGTTGGGATAAAATGATGGAAATTGGAAAAAGAGTTTTTGAAGAAAGTAACGGAGAGGTTCATGCATTATCAAGTTGGAGTGATATTGATATTGTGGAAAGCTCAAATATTCATGAACCATGGGTTGTTGATGGAAAGTTAGTGATTGATTCTGTCCGGAACAATGAATTGGATTTGGTCAAAGAAGCTAGAGACGAGAATGTTGAAGCTAAATATGAAGTATGGGGGCCAGCATGGACTGCTTCAATGCAACAAGGATCGGTGATGTTTTATGCCGAACCGACTTGGGGATTACCATATATTTTTGAAAAAAATGCACCAGAAACATCTGGGAAATGGGGACTGGCACATGGACCGAAACCTTTCAGTAGTGGTGGTACTTATTTAGCGATGTATAACAAAAGTAAAAATAAAGATCTTGCATGGGAATTTATGGAGTTTTATACCACTGACTTGGAATTTTCAAAGGAATTAGCGGAAAGCCAACAATATTTTCTAAGTAATAAAGAAATTGATTCCGAATTGGCACCAAAAATGACATCTGAATTCTTAGGTGGTCAGAAGTACTTTGAATTTTTTGTTGAAGCAGGAGAGCAAGTACCTTCAGCGCCACAAACGAAATATGATAATGATATTAATAAGTTATGGAGTGAGAAAGTGAATGACTTTTTAAATGGCAGGTTAAAAACGAAGGAAGAAATGCTAGAATCATTCAAAACAGAGGTTGGTCATAATTTTCCTGAGATAGATGTTAATTAAAGGCCGCTTTCGCAAAGCATGTTGTTTTTCCTAATAAGCACTTCTTTACGTGTTTAACCTATCTTCGTGCTCTTTCTAGAAAAGAGCCTATTTAAACCATGAAGCAGGTCAGTTAATGAGACTGATGTAAAGGGGGAATGTATATGTTTTCAAAATCTTTTCGAAAAGACCATTATGGATATGTGTTTATTGCACCGTTTTTTATCATTTTCATGATTTTCGGATTATATCCAATTCTGTACTCTTTCTATTTAAGTTTCACTAATTGGGATGGATTTGGCACTCCAACGCTTATCGGTCTTGAGAATTATCAGAGACTCATTGGAGACTTTTACTTTTATAAATCGTTATTTAATACTTTATTCATATGGGGAGTTTCCGTTATACCCCAGTTAACGGTTAGTCTTATACTTGCTGTCATTTTACATGAAAAATTTGTCAAGGGGAAAAGTCTTTTTAGAGCGGTATTTTTCTTCCCAAACATTGTAACAGCTGCATCATTGGGACTTTTAGTTGCTTTAATTTTTAGTTGGCAGACAGGCAGCTTTAATCAATTTTTAATGACTCTCGGGTTTATTCAAGATCCTATAAATTGGGCTGATAAACCAAACTTTATGAGAATATTAGTATCATCCATTCTTTTCTGGCAATATTTTGGGTATTCAATGATCATATATATTGCTGGCCTTCAAGGGATTTCAAGAGATGTATTAGAAGCTGCAGAAATTGATGGCGCTTCCAAAATAAAGGTTTTTATTCACATCACGCTTCCATTATTAAGACCAATCATTATCTTCCAAGTGATCACTTCAATTATTGGAGGTATGCAAATATTTGACCAGCCCTATACCTTAACAAATGGTTCCGGTAATCCAAATAATGCGACATTAACTAGTGTAATGTATTTATATGAGACTGCCTTTACCCGGTATCAGTATGGGTATGGCTCTGCGATAGCATTTGGGTTATTCATCGTTATTGTTATTTTTTCGATTCTTTCCTTTACGATTATGAGACGAAGTACAAAGACTGAAAATATTTAAGGGGGCTTGAATGATGTCGAGAAATACTGTCGTTCAAACAGCAACTGGGAGCTCAGTACTGAAAATTCGAAGGATAAAACTAAGCCATGTTCTTATTCATGTTTTTCTAATATGCTTGGCGATCATTTGTATGATTCCATTCTATATTATGATTATCTATGGGACACATACAAATGCTGATATTGCTTCAAAATTTATCTTCCTTCCTGGTCATGCGCTTATCGAAAATTACCAATCTATGAATGAAAATGTAAATATATGGCGTGGGTTTTTAAACAGTTTAATCATTTCCAGTTGTTCTACAGCACTTACACTTTACTTTGGTGCGCTAAATGCCTATGGATTTGCAAAATATAAATTTAAAGGGAAAAAAGTACTGTTTGTATTTGTCTTAGCGACCATGATGGTACCACAACAACTAGGAATGGTTGGAACCTTCCGGATTATGTATATTTTAAATTTGTTGGATACGTATGCTGCACTTATCTTGCCGGCAGCAGCTAGTGCATTTGCCGTTTTCTTTGTGAAGCAATTTATTGATGGAACGATCCCTGATGAAATTATTGAGTCTGCAAGGGTAGATGGTGCAGGAGAATTCAAGACGTTTAATCGAATTATCCTTCCGATGCTTACACCTGCGCTTGCGGCTTTAGGTATTTTTACTTTCATCGGATCTTGGAATAACTTTATGGGTCCTTTAGTTTTGCTCTTTACAAATGAAAAATATCCACTTCCATTATTAGTTCAAATGCTTCAAGGTTATTACGGTACTAATTACGGTGTTCAATATTTAGGGGTGGCACTTTCTGTATTGCCAATCATCATTGTCTTTGCTATTTTTTCCAAGAAAATTATTGGAAGTGTTGCGATTGGTGCAGTGAAAGGCTAATTAAAAAGTAAAAGGGTGGGATATTCATGCAATTAAATGGACTAATGAAAGTTATTTATCAAGCGGGAGAGTGGGTAATAAGACTAGTCTATGCCAATTTGCTATGGATACTTTTCACCCTTTTAGGACTAGGGATTTTTGGCATTATGCCAGCTACGGTCAGTTTATTTACGCTTTTACGTCAATGGATTATGGGGGATGAGACAGTACCGGCTTTAAAAATTTTTTGGAATAGCTATCGCAAAGAATTTTTAAAAGCCAATATGTTTGGGATTATCTTTTTGGTGGTTGGCTATATACTGCGGATGGATCTCATTTTTTTAAAGACATCTTCACATCTCTTATTTCAAATCCTTCTTGTGGTGATTTTTTGTTTAGGTTTGTTGTATTTTATTACCCTTTTAAATTTCTTTCCTGTTTATGTTCATTTTGATATTTCCTTTTCTAAATACCTAAAATATGCTTTACTCATCGGTGTCTCACAGCTATCATCAACGATCATGATGATTCTTGGCAGTGTCATATTGTTTTGTTTATACTGGTACTTTTCTGGGCTTATTCCATTACTTTGCGTTAGTTTATTTAGTTTAAATATTATGTGGTTTGGCTATCGATCGTTTAAAAAAATTGAGTATGAACAACAGAATAAATAGCCGCTAGAAAAAACATCCCCCAAAAAATACAGGAGATGTTTATTGATTCTTAAAAGAGGACTGGTTTGTGCTTTAGAATAATGACGAAAAGGCAAAGCGGAAAAAATCGTATAACAAACCGTGGAGTAAAGTAAAGAAAAAGGTCGAGACTTATGTCTGTACCCCCTAAATTCGGGTTACCCGAAAATTGGGAATTTTTATAAATATAATAATCAAGAATGTTGATATCAAGGTCCTGAACCATGAATGGGACATCCAAAAGTCGAAAATTCGACTTTCTGGACTGCCCCTTATTTTCTAGCTATAAGCACCTTCGCATGTATTAGGCTGCGGTTCATAGTAACAATGTTGTTTATATTGTCCTGTAAATGGTTGATCGTACCATGTGGGTGGACACGCAGCATAAGGATTAAAATACCAAAGAGCATGCTTGGAAGGATGTTCCCTCCAATAGTCTAAGGTTTGTTTGGCTAATCTTTTTTCTACACTTCTTGCTCTGTTATAAAAAACATTTCCTTTTTGTACGGCTTCAAAAGAATAATTTCCTCCTTGTACTTGATAAATGACTTGGGAAATTGTTCTTAGATCTTTAAAGTCTAAACAATTTGCTTTATTACGATTAACAATTACATTGCCAACCATTAACATTCCCTGTTTTCCTTCACCTTCGGCTTCTGCCCTCATCATCCTTGCCACTAAATCAACGTCTTTGTCTGTATATTTTACTCTTGGCACTTTTCATCACCTCTAAAAGAAATATATGAAAAAAGCCTACAAACATGTAGGCTTTGTATAATTTTATTCTAAAAATGCAAGCACTCTGTCCATGCCTATTGGTATATCCATAGAGGTTTAGGGCATGCACTACATGTACAACAGATAAACATACTTACGGGAGTAAAATTGCTTCGTTAAGTAATGGATGCGTTAATCTAAGAAGGATTAACGCTTATTTATGTTGAAGTTATTGTGCTAAAGGTGAAGGTTTGTAAATAAGGTAAACCAATTAATTTGAACAAACTTCTGACGTGGAGGTATTTTATGCTTAATCAACAGGACTTGGCAATTCGAGTGGTGCTATTGTAAGAATATGGGTTTAAGAGATAGTAGGAGGTAATCTACAATGGTTAATCGAGCAATGAATATTTTTGTTACAGATTATAATAAAAATTGGGTTAACTTATTTGAAAAGGAAGCAATATTAATTAAAGATATATTAATAGATGAACTCGTTGACATTCATCATATAGGTAGTACAGCAGTACCAAATTTAAAAGCAAAGCCCATCATCGATATTATGCCTATTGTTAGAGACATTGAAAAAGTTAACAATTTTAATGAAAAGATGATTGAAATAGGTTATGAGCCACTTGGAGAATTAGGGATTAAAGGCAGAAGATATTTCCGAAAAGGTGGTGAAAACAGGACACACCAAATACATATGTTTCAATATGATAATAATTTTGAAATTGAACGCCATCTTGCAGTTCGTGATTATCTAAAATCTCATAAAGAAGACGTAATTGAATATGGAAAGTTGAAGGAACGACTTGCTTATGAGTTCCCTAAAAATATTGAAGAGTATAGTAATGGTAAAAATGATTTTGTGAAAAACTTAGAAAGAAGAGCGATTGAATGGAAAAGTAAAAAGTAAACTTTTATTTTTCCTTTTACAACATAATGGTGATTCGGTAATTTATAAAGCTAATTGAACAAAGAATAATTAATAAGATATTGTTTGTAGTGAGGGAGGAAAAGATGGGATGTTTTACGATTTACATGGTGAGGAAAATATGTCACCAATTGTGGGGATATTATATTCCACTGTGAAGGAAAATAGCCAACGACTACACTTTATCACTGACGGCATGTCGCAAGAAGAAGTAGATTACAAGGGTTTAAATAACAATTTTAATAGTACAGCTCAGTTAATTAAACATATCACGTATGTTGACCTTAATTGGGTTTCTAGAATAAAAGGCCAACCAATTCCCCATTCATTAAATGAGCGATATGGTCCCATGTTAGATGCAACTAATAGGCTTCCCATGGTCAACGGTCAGTCTTTGAACACACTTATGTCTAACTATGAAGGTGTATTAACCATGTTAAAAGATACATGTATACAATTAACAGATGCTGATTTAGATAAGGTTGTCACTTTTGGTCATGAAAATGAAAAGCAAGCTACCATCCGATGGGGTCTTTGGCATATAGCTGACCATAATCGCTATCATCAGGCACACATCAATCAGCTTAGAAAGTGGTATAATCAAAAATCTCTCTCGAATTAATTGGGGTCAATAGTTAAAAGGTCAGCACGATTCGGCTCTGGATTTTATTTTAGTTTAGCTATTTAGCAAAAATGAGGATGGGCGTTTCACTTAAAGGAGGCTCAACTAATCTGACCCTAAAAATAGCGTTAATTCTTCTTGGATTAACGCTACCCCTTACTTTAAAAGGTTTATTTTGAACTGAACTACAATGTCCTGAAATAACTTTTCGTTGAATACCACATTTCCTAACAAGTAGGAAATGTCAAAACCTCCAATTCCGCTTTTCAAGCCAGGATTCAACTTAAATAGACTAAGTAAAAAGGAGATGGATCATTCATGACGCGACTTCAAACACTAGACACCCCAACACTGCTACTAGATTATCAAAAGCTATTAAAGAATATAAACGAGATCGCTACATTCGCCGAAGAACAGGGTCTATCATATCGTCCACATATTAAAACGCATAAATCTGTCAAAATAGCGAAATTACAGCTAAAGTTAGGGGCGGTTGGAGTTACGACTGCTAAAATTGGAGAGGCAGAGGTCATGGCTGCTGGAGGGATTAATGATCTATTAATTGCCTATCCAATCTCAAGTCCAGACAAAATGAATAGATTAATAAAGCTTTTACAACAAGGTGTTCAGCTTAAAGTATCTGTAGATAGTGGGGAACAGTTAACACATCTACAAAGAGGACTGGAACATACTCCTTTTTCATTAGAGGTATGGATAAAAGTAAATTCGGGGTTAAATCGATGCGGGGTAGAACCAGGTATGGAAGTCGTTCGCTTAGCAAAGATAGTTATGACTCATTCGAAGTTAAAGCTTGGTGGGATTTTTACACATGCTGGGCATTCTTATGCAGCTAAGTCACTTGCTGAAATCGAGTCAATCGGTACCCAAGAAGGCCTGGCAGTAGTAGAAAGTGCAAATGAATGTGAGAAAGCTGGAATTCAAATTCAAGTTAGAAGTATAGGCTCAACACCGACGTATAAAATTGCAGGAAAAGTACCTGGAATTACCGAAATTAGACCGGGTAATGCTGTATTCTTTGATGCTATTCAAATAGGTCTAGGTGTGACAAACACAGAAAGCTGTGCACTATCACTACTAGCCTCGGTAGTTGGCATCTATAAAGACCGTATCGTTTTTGATACAGGTAGCAAATCTCTTTGCTTAGACAAAGGTGCCCATGGCAATCAAACAGTTAGTGGGTTTGGTCATATCATCGGACACTCTGAAGTAAGGATAGACCGTTTATCAGAGGAACATGGAGTGGGTGTTTTTTTACAGGAATCCCCTTTAAAGTTGAATGACAAGGTTCAAATTATACCAAATCATGCTTGTACCGTGGTCAATCTATTTGAAGAATATATCGTACATGAAAATGGACAGATAATTGATTTGTGGAAGGTTGATGCTAGAGGAATGGTTAAATAATCTAGGAGAATGAATCTTTGAGGATCATGGAAATCGGACATTTCGAACCCATCTTCAAAATGAAGTCGGACCGGGATATCATAATGAAAATGCAGAAAAGGGAAGGGGTGCTTTATGGAGATCATTAAAATGGCTAATCTGGCATTACGTTTTCTATTAGAATTGTGTGCATTAGCAGCACTTGGTTATTGGGGGTTCCAAATAGGTAAGGGCTATGTGTTGAAAATTATTTTATCTGTGGGAACTCCCTTATTAGCAGCAGTTGCGTGGGGGATGTTTGTTTCACCAAAAGCTTCTTTCCCAACAACTGGGTGGTTGCATTTGCTATTAGAACTATTTTTCTTTGGATCGGCGGTAGTCGTTTTATACACGACAGGGCATAAAACAGTAGCTGGAGTCTTTGGAATCATTCTCGTAATCAACCTAACCCTTCTCTATGTTTGGAAACAATAAATCATAACAAACTTTTCGCTCTGAGAAAACGAGAAGTTGCGCAATGGGAGGCTATTGAAAATTACTATTTGAAAATAAAGATGCTAAAAAAGAACTGATGACATGAGTAACCCATTAAAAGGTACGAATTGTTTTTATTAAGGAATGATTAAATGAAAAAATATATTTTTACTCTCTTGGCTTTAGCTTCTATAATGGTTGTTTTTGTTTTAAATCATACGAATGCCAAACAGGATAAGTCCATTTACGTAGCTATAAATGGAAATGATCAAAATAATGGTTCAAAGTTAAAACCATTTCGAACTCTAAGTAAAGCTGCTTCAGAAGCTAAAGCAGGGACTACCGTCTTTGTTCGAAAAGGAACCTATAATGAAAAGCTTGTTGTTAAACATAGCGGAACAAAATCAAAACCAATTATTTTTAAAGCTTACAAAAAGGAAAGGGTTGTTCTTAGTGGAAAGGATTTAAAGGATATTGCAGGGGATACATCCTTAGTTACAATAAATAATAAAAATCATCTTACTGTTAGTGGAATAGTGATACAGGATTTAGCAACTGATTTAACAGATGAAACAGTAATGGGAATCTATGTGACAGGAACTAGCAGTCATATTACATTGGAGAATAACCATGTTCAGCGAATTGAAACAGATGCAGAAGATGGAAATGGTCATGGGATCGCTATATACGGAACTGGGCCAATGAAGGACATTAGTATTTTGAATAATACTGTGGAAGATTTAAAGCTAGGTTCGAGTGAATCACTTGTTCTTAATGGAAATATTGACGGCTTTAAGGTGATAAATAATCTAGTTCGGCGCAGTGATAATATAGGTATTGATCTGATCGGTTATGAAGGTACCTCTGCTAATAGAAAAGCTGATTATGTGCGAAATGGTGTAGTGAAAAATAATAAGGTTTATGAAATATCCTCTTATGGTAATCCAGCTTATGGAGAAGATTATTCTGCTGGTGGAATTTACGTTGATGGTGGAAAAAATATCACCATTGAAAAGAATACCATTTTTAAATGCGATATCGGAATTGAAGCAACCTCAGAGCATGCTGGAAAATATGCTGATAATATTGACATTATAAACAATATTACTTATGACAACTTTTACACTGGGATATCGATTGGTGGATATGATGAAAATCGTGGAGGTACAATAAATTCTACGATCTCGCAAAATATACTTTACCGAAATGATACAAAAGGGCTAGATGGAGGACAGCTTTTAATCCAGCATGATACAAAAAACAATGTAATTGAAAGAAATATTTTGACTGCAGGACCATCTCGCTTATTTATTGCCAACTATTTTACTAGCAATAAAGATAATAAACTACTTTGGAATGTATTTCATAAAGAAAAAGGGGAAACTGGTATTTGGGTATGGATGGAGGAAGAATATACTTCTTTTCAGGAATTCAAAAGTGCTTCAAAAAGTAATGTGGACACCAGTTATTTAGATCCAAGATACGAAAATGCAAATAAATCTGATTTTAGACTGAAAGAGAATTCACCTGTCAAAAATATTGTAGAATGATTGTCATTCTAACTAACTAGATACATAAAATATTTTTATCTTTCTTTGTATGGAATTCACTACAAGGGATATCAATGATTAATTTATAAAGACTGAACAATATATGACGCCAAGTCCGTAAATAGTAACTGCATGATTAATTAAGGATTAAAGATAATAACTACTTAACTATGTTAAAGGAGATATTTTATGGATAATAAAGGAAGAACAATTAAAGAGGTTGATCAGATAATTATGGATTTGCCAAATGATATTCAAGAGATTACACATTCTTTAAGAAAGCTTATTCTTAATTCTTCTCCAGAACTTATAGAAGAGTTTAAATGGTCTATGCCTAACTATTCGTACAAAGGATTAGTATGTTATCTGCAAACTGCAAAAAAACATGTCAATCTTGGTTTTCATAAAGGGAATGAACTTCAAGATAGTAACCATTTATTACAAGGTACAGGGAAAACAATGAGGCATATTAGAATTATAAAAATGGAAGATATTAAACCAGAATTGTTCACCTCACTTATTCATGCAGCAGTGGCATTGAATAAGGATTAAAAAGAATTAAAAGTCAGGTTGCCGCCTGTTTTTTTTTATTTTATCAATCGCTTTGCAACCCTAAGTTGTTGCTCAATATAAGGATCGTCTTCATTACCCTCCTCCACACGCAAGTCAATCACCGATGCTTTTATCTACATCTGTTAGAATCTCTAATGGAAGTTGATGTTCAACCTTATTCGTTTCTTGTAAATAACTCTATTTGTGACATTTTCTGAATTTTTATCAATTGCAATTAATTCGACTTAAAAAATGTAAATTGTTTCAAAAACCAATTGCAACTTGGGATAACTGTGGATATAATCATAAAGTATTAGTACTTTTGATTTAAATTGTTAATGCAGATAGATGTTTTTGTACTTAAGATCTTGTTCTGTCAAGGATATTAAATATTAAAATTTTTAATAGATGTGCTATTTTAATCAGTTATCTTCTGTGTCTAAATAACCTTGCTACTATCTCCTGTAACTTTATATTAAGAAAGGTTCACGAATATGAAGCCTATATTAAAACCCATTAATTCAGAATTTAAATTCGCTAGGAAAAATCTATACATTACGATAAAAGGGAAGTTTTGGATAAGTCACTGTTTTGCTTTTCTTTGGTTTTGCTTTTCTATTTACCTTGCACTTCCCTGGTTAATGGATTTAGCCCATATCGTATCATTCCCAATTGCTTTACTTATAATTGGAGGTATATCATACATCCCTGGATACTTGAATGCTTTTTTAATATGCAGCCTTATCTTAGATAGGCAACCTCCCTTTAAAACTGAATTTCCGAATGAAGAGATCACAGTCCTTATCGCTGCACATAATGAAGAAAGAAAAATCTTTCAAACGCTACAGTATATAGAAAGTCAAGACTATCTAGGTGAAATCAAGGTATTTGTAATAAATAATTGTTCCAATGATCAAACTGTTAGAGAAATTTTAAAGGCAAAAAAACAATTAAAAATTGAAATTAATCTGCTCCATGAAGATAACCCAGGCAAGTTCCATGCTTTAAATCATGCATTAGAAGTTGTTTCAACTCCATATGTTATCACCATAGATGCAGATACGTTACTTCATCCTTCATCTATCCGTTATCTTGTAGCTAGAATGAAATCTAGTCCTGACGAAGTTTGTGCAGTTGCTGGTTGTGTTCTAACAAAGAACAGTAGAGAGAATATGTGGACTAAAATTCAAGAATGGGATTATTTTTTAGGTATCGCTTCTATTAAAAGACTTCAAGGCCTATATCAAGGAACATTAGTAGCCCAAGGTGCTTACAGTCTGTATAAGACAGAATGTATTAGAGCAGTTGGTGGTTGGCCGGATGCTATAGGTGAAGATATAGTATTAACTTGGCGTTTACTACAAAGAGAATGGAAAGTTTACTTTGAACCATTGGCTGTTTCGTTTACCGAAGTTCCTAGCACATTTAAACATTTGGTACGACAACGAGCAAGGTGGGCCAGGGGAATGATAGAAGGATTAAAAGAAATAAAGCCTTGGAAACAGCCTCAAATATATGTGAAATATTTAACTGGTGTCAATTTAGTCATGCCTTATTTAGATATAACCTACACACTTTGTTGGATTCCTGGACTAGTGTTGGCGTTTTTTGGACACTATTGGATTGTAGGTCCAATAACATTGCTTGTTTTGCCCTTAACACTTATTAGTTATAGTATTCTTTATTTCTATCAAAGAAATTTTGTATTTAAACCTTTACGGATTAAAATACGTAAGAATATTATTGGTTTTTTTCTGTTCATTCTTGGTTATCAAATGGTTATGTCTCCTGTATCTGTATTTGGTTATATACAAGAAGTTTTTAAATTTGATAGAAAGTGGAAGTGATCTAGTAATATTCTCAGATCACAATCCAATATCTTTATTAAACTATTGTCGTCCACTATTTTGCACAATGCATACCGTATGCTTGTGCTTTTTGCTTATCTACACATAATCCACTTTGATATAGACTATCTATCTAAAATTCAATTCATTTATATAACATCGTAATACGCCAACTTCGAATTATTCGATTTTTATTTTGAGCTTTATACTCAACTAATTGTTCCCACAATTGATAACTTTTCAATAAGTTACTCCAATACATCACGCATTCGTGCTGTTCTAGTATCTCCTTTCCTTTTGTATTGATATCATTCACATCTAGAACCTTCAAATTCCCTCTCTCCTAATATCTCATTATCAATCAATAAGGGGCATATTAGGCAATGAAGGGGAGATATAATGTAATCATTACGATGCCTTTACAGATATTGGATCCTCCAAAATGGATTAATTGTCAAGCGAGATCGGTTGCACTTTACGTTTCCTTATATAAAACATGGCCCATTACACTTAGGTTCCCCTGAGTTCTCAGACTGTTTATAATCTTCATCCTATTCATGTTACAATTAAAATCAAAGAAATTAATAAAGAATGCGAGTATATTAGCAAAATGTGAGAAAATTCATACTTACCTACTTTTTTTTAGAGCATGACCATCATTCATTGTCGTTTCGATATAAGTTTATCTGGGATTCCTAGATTAATTAGTTAGGTGACGTCCTTTTTATGATGAAATGTGTCCTTGAGAAAATTCCGTTGTTAAAAAAACAAGTATAATTACTCATAAAGTCGTAAGCTTAAGAATAAAATACTCGGTGTGCTCATTTATGTTGTTAACTCTTTGTGTTGCAATTGGGTTTATACAGGCTTGTTAGTAAACGATTAAAATAGGAGGCTATGATCATCGAACAACAAAACTATCAAAATCATAAAAAATTAGATCCATTATTTCATGTAGGTATCACACTTATTGCTCTGGGAATCCTTATCTTATCAATTGTTTTTTTTATTCAAAACGTTGGCAATGAGTGGTTATTAGGTTCTATCGTTTTACTCATTGCGATCATCATTGTTTTGATGGCAGTGAAATTAAGATTCTATGCTCTTCATCTTCAAGATCGAATTATTCGTGAAGAAGAAAACTTTAGGTATTATCGTTCAACTGGAAAATTATTAGATGATAAGCTTTCTCTAAAGCAAGTGATTGCTCTTCGGTTTGCAGATGATGAAGAATACCCAGAATTACTTGAACGAACATTGTCAGAGAATCTTTCACCAGATGAAATTAAGAATGCCGTTCAAAATTGGCGAGCAGACCACCAACGCGTATAATAAGTTGGAAACCTAACAGCTCTCTTTAGGGCTGTTTCTTTTTTTAGTGATTTTTATGAAACTTTCTTTACTTTCTAGAAGACGTATTTTATCTTCTTACTTGAGGTTCTTTTTTAAAATAAATGCTACCAACATTCTTATATTAGGGAGGTTTGTTTATGCTTGAGGAAACGATGGTGGATGTAAAAGGGCTTGTTAAGCACTACGGCTCCTTTGTTGCGGTTAAGGAAGTTAGTTTTCAAGTGAAAAAGGGAGAAATATTTGGCCTGCTTGGACCAAATGGAGCTGGAAAAACGACAACAATTGAAATGCTTGTTGGACTCAGAAAGCCAGATGAAGGGACAGCAACACTTGCAGGCTTTGATGTCCGAAAAGAAGTCAATAAAGTCAAAGAGGTAATTGGCGTGCAGCTTCAGTCTACTTCGTTATTTGAATTATTAAAGGTAAAAGAGATTTTACATTTATATGCCAGTTTTTATCCGAATAACGTTAATATCGAACAATTAATTAATGATATGCTTTTAACTGAAAAGCAGAACGACAGAATTAAAGGTCTATCAGGTGGGCAGAAGCAACGTTTAGCTATTGCTTTAGCGCTTATCCATGATCCAAACATTGTGTTTCTTGATGAGCCAACAACAGGACTTGATCCACAAGCAAGAAGAACCTTATGGGACATTGTTCTCAGGTTAAAGGAACAAGGGAAAACAATTCTTCTGTCGACTCATTACATGGATGAAGCGCATGTTCTTTGTGATCGGATCGGAATTATGGATCAAGGAGAACTTATTGCTCTTGATACTCCAGCGAATCTAGTGAAAAAGTTACAGTCTACAAGTTCTGTTGAATTCCATCTGAATAATCCTCCTGAACAAGAGTGGTTTATGAAGATGGATGGAGTAGAAAAGGTTTCAATAAAAGATACTTTTGTACAGCTTTATACAGATGACCTTCAGCTAGCATTAACTTCACTTATTCAAATATCTACAGAACACAATCTAAAAATCGAAGATCTTCAAACCCGCTTAGCAACACTAGAGGATGTCTTCATACATATGACAGGAAGGAGTATAAGAGAATCATGAGAGCATATTGGCAGTTAACCTTAGCGCAATTACGGATTTTCGCTCGAAATAAACAAGTGTTATTTTTCACTTTACTCTTCCCGATTATATTAATGCTGGCACTTGGATCATTTATCGGCGGTGGGAATTCTCTAGCACTAACAATAGGAATAATTGATGCTGATCAAACAGATGCATCGAAGGACTTAGAAGAGTTATTTTATGAAAACGAAGGAATCGAAATAAGTGATTATAAAAAACAAGAAATCGGTAAAGAAGCTGTTGAAAATGGTGATATTCAGCTACTGATCGAAATCCCAAAAGGCTATGAGGAAAACTTGCGGAATGAAGGTCAACCGTTCTCACTACCTGTTTACTATAATGAGAAAAATCTTACGTCCTCAGAGCTTGGTTTAACAGTTGTGAATGGTATTATTGATCAATATAGTAAAGATCTTGTTGACTATAATCCTGTAGTGACAGTAGAAAAGATTGGAATAGAGGCATTAAACATTCGATATATTGATTTTCTAGTACCAGGTATCGTTGCGATGATGATTATGAGTAACAATATGAACGGAGTCGCAGGCCAAATTTCAGCTTGGCGTGAACGAGGAATATTACGGAGAATGCAGGGAACGAGATTAAAAGCATCAACGTTTATCTCAGCCCAAATAACTGCTCGCCTATTTCTTAATGGATCACAGGCCTTGTTAGTTGTTTTAATTGCTAACCTAATCTTTAAAATTGATGTTGTTGGTTCATGGCTTGCTTTAATTTTTTTCATCGTGCTTGGAACACTTGCTTTTATGTCACTTGGATTTATTATTGCCGGAATTGCCAAAAATCCAGAAAGTGCTGGACCAATCGCAGGCTTTGTAACGTTTCCTATGCTATTTCTCGGCGGAGTCTTTTTCCCAATAAGCAATATGCCAGACTTCATTCAGCCTATTGTTAACATCCTGCCAATAGCACATTTAAGCTCAGCCTTAAGAGAGACTATGAATATTGGTACTCCATTCCTTGAGTTAGGTACAGAAACTCTTATTCTAGGTGGGTGGTTAGTTGGGGGATTTGTATTGGCTAGTTATGTGTTTAAGTGGGAATAGTTCATAGAAACCGGGGAAAGGTGACTAACCGAAATTGAAGAACTTTTGGGCTGGTTAAAAAAGTAAGTAAATGTTTTTTTCTCATATGTTGAAGAAATACGGAGCACAGTTAAATCCTTTATGAATGAAATAAGCAAGGAACCAATGAAAATTGTTGACCGGCTTTGCGTTCGTATATAAGGATTAATTAATACCGAATATATATCAACAACGAAGGAATAAGGTAGCTCAAACACAGTCGCATCTTAAATCCGAATATTTTCGAAAATAGAAATCATGCGTGAAGATAGCGAAAAAGTAAATGGTTCTTTACTTAATCTGTTTCGTTTGTCTATATCGTTCACTACACCGTCTCCCTACTTAGTTTAGTTCAAAGATTATATTCAAAAAAGGCTGTTGATTCTCCTGTTTTCTTTAAATATTTTATTCACAGTTTGTGTCAACTCTGCGATGAGACTTGTAGAACTACTATGAAAATAAACTCCTATAACTCCGAAAAAGGAGAATATCAAAGAAACCCATCTCATTCGTTTTAAAAAATAGAGTGGGCCGCAATTAATGGAACTATGGATTGAATTGACTGGATTAAGAATCAGTATGGACAGTTGACACATTTTCATTCTCTGTGATGTAGCGACGATATTTCTGCTGCATGGATGGCTAACGGGGTGGTTTAGTACAATAAGATGATTATTATTTAGGGAGAATATGACGAATTTAAAACGAAGAAGAATAATATAGACGAATAATACCTATTTAAGTACTGGGTGTAAGAGTTGAATGGAGCAACGTCGTAATCTAAACATGTTGCTCCTATTTAGTTTAGTAGAAATACCTCTGATAAAGTTCCTTCCTTTGCTTACCACTTAATTCAGCATATATACGAGTTGTTTCACTTTTCTCATGTCCCATTAAAATTGGTATCACTTCAATGGGGGCACCATTATTTAATAAATTAGTTGAATAGCTGTATCTTTATCCTCTTTATAATTATCATTAAAAAACATCACTTAGTTCTTCTTGTTATGACAGCGATATAGGTGAATAGAGAAAACAAAATAGAGATGACTAGTGCATGGATAATTCCAATCGTTAAGTTTTGATTATTAGTTAATACCATTCCTACACCACTTAAAAGCTGTAAAAATATTAGTGATAAACTAACAAAACTGAGTCTTAATAATAGGCGTTGATGTTTATATAGTTTTAATACCCATAAAACAAACACTATAACAAAAACGGTTAACAACATGCCTGCTAAACGATGAAACATCTGAGCAAAAACAATGGTTCCTTGGCTAAATAAGACAAATTCTCCACTACATAAAGGAAAACCAGTACAAGCTGTAGCAGCTCCCATATGCTTTACAAATGCACCTGTATAGATAGCAGCATAGGCATAAATAGTAATAAAAATGATAAAACGCTTAAAATGTATTCCAACCTGTACTGTGATGTTATTAAATTGTTTTTCAAATGTAAAAAAGGTAATCGCTAAAACAGCTGCTAAAGAGATTGCTGAAAAACCAAAATGTAATGCCATAATTAATGGAGGTTGTCCAAATACAACTTGTCCAGCTCCCATTAAACCTTGAATAATAATGGCAGCCGAAGCAAGAATAGCAAAGAATTTTATTTCTTTAATATAATTCAATTTCCGCCATGACCAGAACGATAATATTAAAACCAACATCCCTGCAACGCTGGAGATTACTCTATGGGTGTACTCAATAATAGTTTCTAGCGTTGGATTATATGGAATGACATCCCCAAAACAGAGCGGCCATGTCGTTCCACATCCTTGACCAGATCCTGTTTTGGTGACAACCGAACCTTGCAAAAGGACAAATAGCACGATAATTGTTGTTGAAATTGAATAAAGTTTTAACTTTTTCATGTTTCACCTTGGCTAGTGACATGATCACTTTCCAACCAATTAACAATTGAATCTATGATGGTTGCTTGTTGTTCACTAACTGTTATCTGAGCTTCATTGTCGCCGGACTGACTACCATATACACCAAAATAAGCATGGTTACCGCCTGGAATTTCAATGAAATTCGTTCTTTGTGGTAAGTTCGAGCTGTTTTCTTTAATTTTTTCAGGAGTACTTAATCCATCCTCTGACCCGCTTATGGATAAAACGGGTAAGTTGGATTCACTTAAAAAATCATTGTTTGCTGCATATGCACCAAGTAATATTAGCCCGTTTATTCTGTCTAAATATTGATCTGCATACATTGCCGCTGCTGCTCCTCCCATTGAATGACCAGCAATATACCATTCAATGCTATTATCATTCTCTATTATTTCATTTGCTTTTGAAACATCTAGAATTGACAAATTTAATCTAACTGAAGGTATAGCTACTGTAATATGTTGCTTTGATAACTCTTGTGCTAAATAGGCATATGCTTCAGGTTCAACTTTTGCACCAGGATAGAGTATTAAACCTTTATCAGCATTTACCGCTTTATAGATATACCATCCATCCTCTGATTTTTTGACATCCTCTATTTCAATTTGATGAGCATCTATCGCACTATATGTATTTTGAGTCCATATAAAAAATAAAGACAAGCCCAAGATTACTACTATACCTAAACTGATAAACGAAATAAATAACGCTTTTTTGGTGAGAATTTTTTTCATCCTTAATTACCGAATTATTCCAAATTCAATTAAGCAGAGAAGTATTGACATTCGACTAATTAAAATTAAAGAATAATTTTCCTTTCTTGAATTTTTTAGGAGTATCTCATTTAATCCGAATTAAAGTAAAGCTCAAACAACTGACTATAACCAAAAAGGGAAATGACAGGTGAAATGCTTCAACATCAAGTCTAAAGATAGATAAATCACAACCAATAAAAGTAGGATTTCTCATGTGCCGATATGAACTTGGTAAAGGAAATCATATAACCCCTCCTTATTTCCCTATGTCTTTTTAGACATATGAAACTATGGTTATATTAAACAATGATTAATACTTTGGTCAAGTTAATATGCTATAATTTCTTTATATGGACAAATATTAAGGAATTGATGTTTTATGAGCTTACGTTATGCTTTGTTAGGGATAATTTCTAAAAAACCAGTAACAGGTTATGATGTGGTGAGAATATTTAAGCAACAGATGATTTATTTTTGGAGTTCTACTCATAGCCAAATTTATACAGAATTACATAAAATGGAAAATGATAATTTGATAGATCACGAATTAGTTATTCAAGGAATCTTACCAAATAAAAAAGTATACTCTCTTACAGATACAGGTAAGAAGGAATTAATACGGTGGTCAATTGAAGAACCTTTAAAACCAGCAAAAATTAAAGATGATTTTTTAATTAAAACGACTATTTTTCCTTTTTTATCTTTTGTTGAAATTAGTAAATTGTTAGATGAAGTTATAGAGAGAGAAGATAACATTTTAAGTATGACAAAAAAGTGGAAAGAACACTTTAACAGTCAAGAGGAACGAGACGTAGGCACTATATTAACAGTTGAATATGGAATAAGGTATTCTGAAATGTACTTGGAATGGTGTAAGTGGGCAAAACAATATATCAATGAAACTAAGTAACAAGCAATACGATTTTTATCCATTACATTTTCTTTATTTCACTACTATGAAAATAAACATCTGAAATTTAAGGGACAAGACAATACAAAACTCAATATCCTCATCTTATCTACTAGTAAATTCACATTTTGCTTCCAGTAAAAACTGTACTCTCCATAGCAACATGAGTACAGTTTATGTGGTTTAATCCAGTCAACCAACTTAAAAGGGAATACAATTTTAGTAGAAAACGTTTGAATCTCCTTTCAATCCAGTGTCATAATACTTGCTTCAGATACATCACTAATAATTCGTTGCAAAAGTATTGAAATGGTCATTTTATATAACGTTTCTTATTCAGCTAACGGGCCAGGATAGGAATAAGCATAGCGACAGAGTTTATGCGAATTTTGACGTAAGTTCTTCTGAAAATTTACATTTTCTAGAACTTTTTGAAGTTCCCTTCGTATAAGTTAGTAAATCTCTTTTGTTGGGAGTGGTCATTAATGGACACAAAAAAATTTTGTAAGACATCTGGTAGTCAAAATTTCACTGAATGACAAATAGGTAATGCTTATACAAGTTTAATGCCTACAGAGAACCTTATTTCTACTGGCTCACCTCTTGTATTTCCTTTTTGTAAAAGCTGTGGTGAAGTAGTCTCTATAAAAGTCAAAAAACCACACAAATTTTAAAACTTGAAATTTTATAGTTAAGCCCCAAATAAAGAGGTGACGAGAAGTGGGTGATTATAATCTCTTAATACCCTTATTAGTTATAGTTATTGCTGTGCTATATCGTTCGAAGGTATTTTCTAAGATTGTTAGATATATTGGTTACGGGTACTTCCTTGTACTGTCAATGGTCTTCATCATAGTAAGAGAAAGAATCAGTTACCTTTATGAAAACCCTTTAATTCCTGTTTATTGGGATAAGAATTCAAATTGGGCTGAGCTAGCAATGTTTCTCTATTTAGTGCCAACAGCAATTATATTTCTAATCTTGTTCTACTCTTGGTTCAAAAGAAAGAAAGAAATAAAGAAAAGACTTCTTATACTCCTTTTCTTTATTGGTGTATTGGTTTTGCTTTTTGTATATTCCTTTTTCTTTAGTATGACTTTAGGATATAGACCGTAAAGTAACTACCTATAAGGGGGACTATTTCCCATATTTTTTAAGAAATTTCAACATTAAAATTTAACAGTGCCAAAAAAATAAACGATAAAGATTTATAATGACTGACAGTTTATTTATTATTGTGCTAAAGTGGAGGATTAGTGACTTAATCAATAGGGAATTTAAGATAACATTATCTGTAATGATATTTGCTTATATTTTGTTCAATATCATTACAGATTAAGTTGTTATAATATGACCTAAATAGGCTTGATATAATTACTTTTCTTTTAAAATGTAGTTTACTTAATCAGTGTGTGCGACAGCCTTTACTTCAATCAATTGCTCTGGGAACGCCAGGTAAGTCACGCCGATGAGGCTGCCGGCCGGTCTGTGTTTTTCTAGGTATTCCTTGAACAGATTGATGACTAGCTCGGAGTGCTCTTGCGGATTTGTTAGAAAGAGTTCCACATAAGCGAGGTTGGACTTGGTGACACCAAATTCCTCCAATACTCGATCGAGGTTCTCAAATGTTTGTCGAGTCTGAGCTTCAATATTCTCCTTGCCAACGAACATACCATCCTTATCGTGTGAAAATTGACCTGAAATATAGATAGTACCATTGACGCTGTATCCTTGGGTAATGCCGTGATCCCATAGGTCGTGATTGTAGGTTTTAATATTAGTCATTTTTTTCTCTCCCTTATTTCAAAGTAAGGTAAGTATAAAATGAATACAAAGAAAAAAATAGTACGCACTATTTAGATAGTTACTACCAGAAAGGATAGTGTCAATATGAGTATGGCTGATTATAAAGAAAAGGGTAATATCCAAGAGACACCTTTTGGATATACATTGTCAGTTGTTGGAGGTAAATGGAAAATGCTAATTCTGTATCTCCTTTCGGAAAATCAACCCGTTCGCTTTAATGATATGAAAAGAAGAATAGGAACTATCACTTTTAAAACACTGAGTTCACAACTTAAAGATTTGGAAGCAGATGGGATGGTTAGACGAAAGGAATATCCTCAAATCCCTCCTAAAGTGGAATACAGTCTTACACATAAAGCAGAAACGCTATTACCTGTTTTAGAACAGTTATGTGAATGGGGAGAAAAAAACCGCAATAATTAACTTCTTTTTGTATAGATAATAAGAACCCATTTGGAAACAGAGTGAGACTAATTTAGTCTCTTACATTAGAGAACAGAAAACAGTCGCGCCCGCAATCCTGTAGTAAAAGTAAAGAGTTCTGCTTAAATAACAAACGGGGCAGGTTAGTGAATTAAGTTAATTTAAAAATTATGATATCATTCATAGTTAGTTGAAAGGAGGAAATTAGGTATGAATGATAATAAGAAAATCTATTACGAACGAGGTACAGAAGAACTAAAATTAAAAAATATACGAGCCCATAAACTGGTTCGAGAATTTAATGATAGCAATATTGAAGATTCAACAAAGCGAGAGGAAATTACTAAGGAGTTGTTTGGAAGTGCAGGTGTAAGTCCTAGTATTGAACACAATTTCCATTGTGACTTAGGTTACAATATTCACGTTGGTGATAACTTCTATGCTGGTTATAACTGTACTATATTAGATATGGCTGAAGTTAGAGTTGGTCACAATTGTATGATTGGTCCTAACGTAGGAATATATACTGCTGGTCATTCAATCGAACCTAAAGATAGGAATAAGAGTGGATATGGAATACCAATTACAATTGGTAACGACGTATGGATTGGTGGAAGTTGCGTAATCTTGGCTGGAGTCACTATTGGTGATAATTCAATTGTTGCTGCTGGTTCTGATGTTACAAAAGATGTTCCTGCTAATACAATCTTTGCTGGAAACCCAGCAAAGATATTGAAATACATTTAAAATCCTATTAAATAAAAAAGAATGTGAAATAATCTACTTACACTAAAGCGGCAGTTTAGTTGAAGAGTGTTGTTTAACTGTTGTTCAGCAATCGGGCCATATTATTGAATAAAAGCATTTTATGCAATGTTACCAAACACCACTTTAGGTGCGTTTTTGTTTTTATTAAAGAGGTAAGCTTGTTAAATAAAAGTATTTTCAGTAGCATATAGAATGAAAAAGCTCACTCATTAGAATGATAAGAGCGAACTTACTTTTGAACTTTAATTAGAACATCAGAAAAATCTAAACGAAAGGAAATTGTATGTTAAAAACTTCTATTACATATTGATAATGCTAAAACCACATAACTTAAACTAATTATTCACGGATTTGACCATTGCCCTGCACATAAAATTTTGTTGTTGTTAATGCAGGTAATCCCATTGGTCCTCTTACATGCAATTTTTGTGTAGAAATGCCAATTTCAGCACCAAATCCAAATTCAAATCCATCTGTAAATCGCGTTGATGCATTATGATAGACAACGGCTGCATCCACATCATTTAAAAATCGCTCTACATTTGTAGCATCCTCGGAAATAATGCTTTCAGAATGCTGTGTACCAAATTGATTGATGTGAGCAATAGCTTCCTCTACAGTATCTACAACTTTTATGCTGATCAATAAATCTGAAAATTCTTCTGCGTAATGTTCTTTTGTAGCTAGGATCGCTTTCGGGAAAACTTCGCACACCTTTTCGTCTCCGTAAATGCCCACATTCGCATCTGCTAATGCCCCTAACATTTCTTTCCCATACTCATTAAAGAAATCTTGATGTAATAGTAAATTTTCAATCGAGTTACATACAGACGGACGCTGCGTTTTCGCATTTAAAATAATGGGTACAACCATCTCATATAGAGCTGTTGCATCTACATATACATGGCAATTGCCAGCGCCAGTTTGAATAACAGGTACAGTTGCTTCATTTACGACTAAATCAATTAAATTTTTCCCGCCTCGTGGAATTAAAAGGTCTAAATATTCAGTTAAATGGAACAATTCTTTCACACTTTCACGAGATGTGTCTTCAATTAATAACACGGCGTTTTCTGGGAAAGATACTCGTTGTAAAGCTTTGTGAATAGAATCTACTAATGCACGATTTGAAAATTTAGCTGAAGCTGAACCTCGTAATAATACGGCATTGCTTGTTTTTAAAGATAAAGCTGCTGCATCAATTGTTACGTTAGGACGAGCCTCATAAATCATCCCTAATGCACCAAGCGGTACACGTCGCTTGCTAATAACTAGACCGTTTTCTTTCTTAAATTGTTCTAGCTGTTCTCCGATTGGATCTGATAATGATACTACTAACTCAATTTGATCACACATCGCTTGAATACGCTCTGCATTCAAGGTTAAACGATCCAGCATCGAAGCTGATATATTCGTTTCTTTCGCTTCTTGTATATCCTTTTCATTTTCATTTAAAATATAAGCTTGATCTATTAATAGTTGTTCTGAAATGGCTTGTAGTGCTTGATTCTTTTGTTGAGTTGTTTTACCTTGTAGACTAACACTAGCTTCTTTTACCAACTTTGCTTTTTGAATCACTTCGTTGTTCAATTACTTTTCCTCCTTCTTGTTATCTCTATTTAAAAAAACATAGCTACAAAAAGACTTTCCAATATTTTCCATAAAACACTGTAGGTGTATTATCTGAATAAAAACCTGTATATAGACAATTTATTAACGTTGTAAATCTGCATTTTAATCGTTCATAAATTTCAACTAACGGGTGCTTTACTTCTAGAAAAGGTAATGTGCCTTTTTTTAAAAGAGAAATTTTATTCACTCGTATTTCTTTAAAACAATAGCTGCATTATGACCGCCGAAACCAAATGAATTAGATAGACCCGTATTTATTTTCACTTTGCGAGCAACAGATGGTACATAGTCTAAATTACATAAAGGATCAGGATTTTCTAAGTTTATTGTTGGAGGAACTGTTTCTTCCTTTAAACTCATTGCTAAAGCAATTGCTTCAACTCCACCAGCTGCCCCTAACATATGACCAATCATAGATTTATTAGCTGTTACTGGAATCTGATAAGCTAGTTTTCCAAACAGCTGCTTAATAGCCATCGTTTCAGAGATGTCCCCCACTTTTGTACTTGTTGCATGAGCACTAATTACATCAATTTTTTCGGGGGATATATTGGCACTTTTTAAAGCTGATTTCATAGCAAGATAGGCGCCTTTACCTTCTGGATGTGTAGATACCATATGGTGTGCGTCTGAACTTGCACCATATCCAACAACTTCTGCATAAATCTTTGCCTCTCTTCGTAAAGCATGAGATAAAGATTCTATGATTAGAATTCCTGCTCCTTCTGACATGACAAATCCATCTCGATTTTCATCAAATGGCCGACTAGCTTTAGTGGGTTCACTGTTTCTTGTTGATAGTGCTGTAGCATTACCAAAGCTTGCTATTGATAAGTCTGTTATAGCTGCCTCTGTTCCACCCGCAAACATAACGTCAGTTTCTCCAGAACGAATTAATCTAAATGCTTCTCCGATAGCTGTATTCCCAATTGCACAAGCAGATACAGGCGACATAGAAGGTCCCATAGCTTTCCACTTGATACTAATTTGTGCAGCAGCAGCATTAGAGATCATGGCAGGTACTAGAGTTGGGCTGACTCTTCTTGGCCCCTTCTGCCGAAGCGCATCAATATTTTCAATGAATGTTTCAATTCCTCCTATACCAGAACCTACGTATACCCCTAACCTTTCTAAATCTATATGATCATGGTCTAAATTAGAATCTGTCCAAGCTTGTTCAGCTGCAGCCAAAGCAAATTGAGCAAAGCGATCTAACCGTTTTCCTTCTTTCACTCCTAAAACGTTAACTGCATCAAAATCCTGAACGATACCTGCTATTTTTGACTTATGATCAGTAACATCAAATGTATCAATAGTGGATATACCAGATTTCCCGTTAACGAGGTTGTTCCAAAATGTTTGGACGTTGTTGCCTATTGGAGAAACTACTCCCATACCCGTAATCACTACTCTTTCCATCTTCCATCCCTCCAAAAAAATACTATCTATTTGTATTTTACAACCATCGCATCCTATTACAAGTGGTTGTTTATACTGGTATAATTACTACTATGTTAATTTACTTTGACGAGGAGTTATAAAAATGAATGATAAAACACGGCTTGAAGCTTTGTCGACATTCTTAAAAGCGAAGCGCGCCCAAATTAAGCCAGAGTCCATTGGATTACCTATTGGAACCCGAAGAAGGACCCCTGGTTTACGAAGAGAAGAGGTTGCACAGTTAGCGGGTGTAAGTACTACTTGGTATACATGGCTAGAGCAAGGAAGGGATATAAGGGTTTCTTCAACCGTACTTGATTGTATTTCTACAGCTTTGCAATTAAATCATGATGAAAGAGACTACTTATATAATTTGGCAATAGAAGGAAAATCGGAAGTGACAAAACCAAAAAGGGAACAATCAGACCTCATCCCTTCTTTAAAACGAATACTATCTGAATTAACCTATTGTCCGACCATTGTTACGGATAGGCATTGCCATATTGTCGGCTGGAATCCTGCAGCTGCTCATGTTTTTTTAGATTTTGAACAAGTACCAAATAATCAAAGAAATTTGATTCGTTTAGTGTTCACTAGAAAAGAATTAAAAGCACTGGCTGTCAATTGGGAACATTTCGCAAAAGGATTTCTTGCTATTTTCCGTACCTATTATGGTCACTATTTCGGTGACGAATGGTACAACCAATTTATTGATGAAATGAGTCATTCACATCCAGAATTCGCCGATTTATGGCAAGAAAGTCAAGTAAGTAAGGCCCCAGAAATGATAATTGAGTTCAGACATGCTAAAGTAGGCAAAATGTTGTTTAATTTAACTTCTCTTCAAGTTCAAGGTGATATGGATTTACGGTGCAGTATCTATACACCAGTAGAGGAAACAGATACAGAACATAAATTAAAGAGATTAATGAAGAGGGATTCCTTTGATAAATAATAAAGTAATTTCATTACCTTAGCGATAAATACAGTTTGTGAAGGAATACATTTAAAATACCATGAAAGAACGTAATTATCTTTCATTCTCTGTGGTGAAGTTTTATTTCATGGATGGCTAACGGGCCTTAGCTGATTAAGAAAAAGTAGTTAAGTTCTTCAACAATCAGGCGCAATTCTGTAATAAGGATTGCGCCCTTTCTTTGTGAATAGGGCCAGATTGTTGCAAAAAAAATGAAGAATAAAATGGATATTTATGTTAAAGTACAAATGAGTTTGTGAAAGATTGTACTTAAAGTAACGAGGCAGATTAGTGGAAAAAGAGTTGCTTAACCTCCATATTTTATCTGACCCTTATAAAAAATAAACAACTGACACTTGGATACAGGACAGTTCGTTTATATAATTCTACCAAAGAAGAAAAGGAGAGAAGAATTATGGAGATAACACCAGTAGTATTAATAGGAGATAGAGTAAAGATACAACCTATGGAGGATTATCACGTACAGGAATTATTTGATGCGGGAAACAATCCAGATATATGGGCATACATGCCAATGAAGGTTCAATCGATTGAAGATATGAAGTACCTTGTGAATGGAGCACTTCTAGCGAGAGAGCAAGGAAGCGAATTTCCTTTTGTTATCTTCGATAAGGATTCGGGGAAAATTGTGGGAAGCACTCGTTTTCTTAATATATCCATACCAAACCGTAACTTGGAAATTGGTTGGACATGGCTGTCTCGAACTGTTTGGCGAACTAGAATAAATACGGAATGTAAGTATCTTCTTTTGAAACACTGCTTTGAGACACTTGGGACGATTCGTGTTCAATTGAAAACAGATAGTCGAAATGTGCGGTCTCAGCAGGCAATGGAACGGCTGGGTGCGGTAAAAGAAGGAGTGCTTCGAAATCATGTGGTTATGCCTGACGGTTATCTAAGAGACTCTGTTTTTTACAGTATAATCGACCAAGAATGGGTGCTAGTGAAGGACAATTTGGAGAGTATGCTACGATAATCCAGTATTTTCGAAGTGTTGCTTATTAAACTAACTGGGTGCGTTAGCGCAAGAGCTAGTTGCCTTTTAGTACCTAATTCCTATCGATTATATCTGCAACAAACAGGCGCGATTGCTGAACAATGAGCAGTAGCTTTTTTACTCGAATAGTTCTATAAATGATTGAATGTAAATAATTAAGAAACCCAGCTAATCTTCTAATGTGAAGGTAGCTGGGTTTTTAAAGTTGGATGTGCAAAATAACACTCGAAATATACGCAAATTATCGGTCAAAGTGACAGCCAATTATATCAATGACTCTTTTTTGTATCAATAGGGTTTACTTTATTGAAACGTTTTCTCCTTTAAAGTTTGTGTTTGGACAAGTTTTTTTTTACATTGATAAAGATTTATATCAATTAATGGGATAGTTATAAAAATGGCATAGAAAAAAGGAGGTTAACCTCCGTTAAACTTACTTTGATAATAAATCTATTAAGTGTTTAATTTTCATAAACAATTCATCAAAAGTAATAACTATGACATTTTTTAATTCTTTTCTATATAGTTCAAATGAATGTTTTAGGGCAGGTTTATCCAATGTATCAAATCTTCCCGAGATTACTACACAGCTTGGATTAATTACATCAAAATCAATGGGTTTCTGACTTCTGATGTTGTTAACTAATATTTGTGTATATTCACTTTGAAGAGATCCTTTATATGTCAGTACCTGACTAACTGCACCAGCCAAATCTTTGTGTACAGAATGTACCCCTGCTCTATATTCAGTTGTATTTAACAAGGTAGTGGAAGGGGTTTTAATTTCTATTAAAACTGCATCTTTTGAAAATGGATTAGTGTACAGGAAGTCCACAACCTTACCTTTATCATTATGTGTAGTTTTTCCCCCGACAAAAGCCTCATTATCAATAAGTACTGTTGGGTTAGAGAATATTTGACTTAAAATCCAAGTATTTTCTTTAAGTACGTCCTGCCAAAACTTTTCAGAGCTGTTGTCTTTATTTTCTTCCCAAACAGATAGTACTTTTTTTAGATTTGCAATACCAACTAAAGAATTTAATTGGTCTAAATCCTTTTCTCCTAACTCGAGAAATTTTTTTACTATTTTTTCGGAGTTATCAGTGTTTACAACCCAATCCAATGTTTGCTCCAAAAGCTCCCCTTTATTATCATTTAATAATTGAATGAATAGCTCATCGTTATCTTCAAACAAATCAATTACTTTTTCAAAATCAGTATTTGCCTTGAAGAAAGTGTAGGTTCCAAACTTTACTCCATATTCTTCATGGATTGTGTAATATTTTTTTAATTCAGTAAAGAGAGTGAGCATTTCTTCTGAGCCGATTGCAAGTTTAATCCACTCATCTGCTTTTAGTTTATTTAATTCTAATTCCTTGTGGTCTTCCCACTGATCCTTGCCTTTCTTCTTTTGAAAAATAAAACACCCTTTTACAGCTGCATTAGAATTATGTATGTTATTGACTATCTCTGGTCTAAACACAAGTTTTGTTGAATTTGTTTGTCTGAGAATGATGTCCTCTCCTGCCCCAGAATTTATTGAAGTTGTTTGAATTGATATGGTCATCTTATTTCCCCCTTTTTACATTGCTACTATTGATAAATTATACCATTATGCCTATACAATTAAGAAGATTAGATTTGATTCAAAATTCTGAAATCAATTAAGGGATTTTCTACAATACATGGTGTAGATTTGAAATAAAGTCACGATGTTTATAAAAAAGATGCGAAGTTTAAAATAAAGTTTGATTAAAAATCCTGTATTGCAGGATTTTTTCTTGTTCCACAAACGGGCCAGATTGTTTAATAACAATTATTATGTAAAGTAGATATTGTGGAGGTTTACACTTAAACTATTTGGTAACGGTAAATGCAGATTTACAACAATATGCAATTCTGGTTAGAACTGTTGTAATTACAGTTCCTTCTGAGAAATAAGGGATCATTAGTCGAATAAGTAGTCTTAAAAGCGACCTAACCTACCTACAACATTTTGGAACAATCTGATAAGAGGTTGTTCCTTTTTCCACTTATACTCTAGAATACAGACAGTCATAAAAAAAATTATATTTTTTCAAACCGAATGAAGGGTAGCTTCGTCTAAGATATATGAGGGGGTGACAACTAGATGAATGAACTAAACCAATTGGCGGTGACAGATGAAATGATGCTGGATGAGCGTGAGCAGATCATTGATCAATTAATGCGTGAATACAGCGATGATATCCTGCATCTTGTATATACATATGTAAAAAACCGAACCATAGCAGAAGATTTAGCACAAGAGATATTTATAAAGTGTTATGAAAAATTAAAACAATTTAATCAGCAGTCAACAATAAAAACTTGGCTATATCGCATTGCAAGTAATCATTGCAAGGACTATTTAAGAAGCTGGCATTATCGCAAAATAACGCTTAGCAATAAAGTATTTGACCATATCCCTTCTAAGTCAAAACAGGTGGAAGAGGAGGTTATCAAGCATAGTGAAGAAAACAGCTTAACGAATGCCGTCATGAATTTGCCTCTAAAGTACAGAGAAGTCGTATTTCTACATTATTATGAAGAACTGTCTTTAAAAGAGATAAGCAAGATTACTTCAGTAAATATAAATACATTAAAAACGAGATTAAAGCGTGCGAAGGAATTATTAAAAGACAAGATGATAGAGGAGGTTTAGGAGATGAATGATCCATTTAAGAACCTGAAGAGTTCGATGGAAAAATCAATATTCAAGGATTTTTCTTTTTCTAATGAAAGAAAAAATGCCGTGCGTGAAGCCATTCGTACGAATCAGCAATCACAATTTCATACAGAAACCATTATAGCTATATTAGAATCTGTTCAGCATGAATCAAAGGATGGCTACAGTATTTCCGTCCAACTTTTTCAAAAAAATGAACGTGCTTTCCAAAAAAATGAAGGGCAGCTTTATACACTGCTACATCTATTAGAAAATAAAGAAATGCTTACTTCAAATTGGATAAATAACAAGAAATATTATTCTTTAAACTCCAAAGGTAAAAAATACTTAGCTACTTATAAACAAGATACCACTAAACAAGGATTATCCCTTAATCCCTTCATAATGGAGGCATCTTTATGAGTTCTCCCAAATTTGAAGAATTTTTAAGCAAAGTCACTTCCAAAGTCAAATCTACGGAGGCCCACAACAGGATAAAAAAAGAGCTTACTCATCATCTGCAAGAGTTAAGTCAATCTTACAAAAAAAGAGGATTTTCTGAAGAAGATTCAGATGAAAAGGCCATTCAAGAAATGGGAAATCCATATATTATTGGAGAGAAATTAAATCACCTTCATAAGCCAAAAATGGATTGGATTCTAATTGTTTTATTTGTTATTTTTGCTAGTATCAGTTTTCTCCCGTTAGTTGGTGGAATTCCTGGAATTTCATCATCAATCACCCATATTATGGGGAGACAAGCTATCTGGTACTCCTTAGCTGCTCTTGTGATTATTGGGTTTCTTTTCTTTAATTATCAAAAATCAAAGAATTGGTGGATGCACTTTTATGCTATCGGCTTGTTCATTCACGTATATCTCTATTTATTTGGATATACGGTCAACGGAGCAAAAAGATGGATTTCACTTCCAGGCCTAACGGTCGATGGCACTATATTGAGTTTATTTTTCTTTTTCCTGGCTTGGGCCGGTATTTTTAACAAAATAAATGAGTTTCGCAGTTGGAAAAAACAAGGATTTCTTCTTGTTTTATTTTGGATTCCCATATTGCTCTACATGATAGTGCCAAACTTTATGGTTGGGGTCATTTACTTTTTCTGTTTACTAGGAATGTTTACATTTGCACGTGTTCATAAGATAGTAGCTATCAACCTAGTCGTATCAAATCTAGTGGCTGGTATCATCTTCATCATTATGATTATTACTACGACCTCACACCAAAGTTATTTTCTTTCTAGATTATCTACTTATATAAACCCAAATGCCGATCCAAATGGAGCCGGATATATGTATATGGTCGTTAGGAATGTCCTTGCAGAAGCGGGATGGTTCGGTAACGGACTAAATAATGATTTGAAATTTCAATTGTTGCCAGAATCACATACAGATTTTGCTTTCCCCTTCCTCGTCTATTCTCTTGGTTGGACATTCGGAATCGGTCTTTGTTTGGTTCTGCTGATTTTTATTTTAAGAATCTCAAAAAATGCATTTAAAACAAAAGTTCTTTATGGGAGATTAATCGTAATCGGTGGTGCTGTATTATTTGCCGTTCCTACTACTTGGAATATATTGATGGCCTTTGGAATCGTGCCCATCATGGAAGTTTCCCTGCCGTTTATTAGTTATGGAGGAAGTGCAATCCTCTTTTACGCTGCTGTTTTAGGGTTCATTTTAAATGTTTATCGAAGAAAGGATATTGTAGAACCCACGATAGCAGATGATATAAACATTTAAAGTCAAAAATCTGAATGATGATAAAAAGGGCGACAGCTAAATAATAGTTGTCGCCTTTTTCTTAATCTCGAAGTACCGGTAATTTGATGAAATAATTGGTTTTATTAATGAGACAAATTTAGTTATTCCATAAAAGGGCGCTATTGTTTAATAAGAGTCCCTTTTCTTATTCAACTACCATGAAAATAAACTTCTCTAATTACAAAAAAAGACAATAACAAAGAAGACCCTTCTAATTCGTTTTAAAAAAAAGAGAGCCGCAATACATTTAACTATGAATTGGTTAACTGGATTAAGAACCAGTATAGACAACATAGTATATTTTCATTCTCTGTGGTGCATCACTGATTTTGTGCTGCATGAATGGCTAACGGGTGCAAGAGTTGAATAATATTATGGGTTTCTACGGCAGCCTTTTTTCTTGTGTGCCAGGCATGGCAACTATCTAGGTGGTGAAAGTCCACTGTGGGGGTACACATCGACCAACCACTAAGGAAGCGCAAGGTACTTATCGTGAGATAGGGGCTAGAGGAAGCGTGGAATAAAATCTTGGCTCGACGTACAGAAATCTGATACTAAGGCTTTATAAAGGGATGAGACTCCAAGACAAGTCAAAGTCCAAAAAGATGTGCGTAACTTTATGGAGTAAATCAGGTGAGTAAAAGAGGAAAGGTAGTTGTCTTACCCTGGGAGGTCTTGCGGATGTACAGTGGTACAGTCGAAAAAGGTTAGTCGCAAGAAGTCAGCAGAAGCCATAGTAGTGAAATATTTCATGAAGGGCTGAACAATTTATAGTGTTTCAACACCACGAATGCGTAAGTGACGTACTCCGAATGTGTTAATGGTGAAAGTATGGGCGTATCTCAAAGGATAACCAAAATGGAGCTATCACTTACTACGTGAGAGGGAAGGAGAAACGAGTGTGGAACTTTTAGAACAGATTCTAAGTAATCAAAATATGAATGAGGCATACTTACGTGTCTATAAAAATAAAGGTGCAAGTGGGGTCGATGGAGTAACTGTCGATGAATTAAAACAATATCTAAAAGAGAATAAGGATGAGCTTCGTCAGCGCATCAGAACAAGAAAATACCAACCACAAGCTGCCTTAAGAGTGGAGATCCCAAAAGAAAATGGAAAGATGCGCAAATTGGGAATACCAACAGTAGTGGATAGAGTAGTTCAACAAGCCATTCATCAAGTTCTCAGTCCGATATTTGAAGAAAAGTTCAGTGAATTCAGTTACGGCTTTAGACCAAAGAGAAGTTGTGAGATGGCTATAATACAAAGTTTGGAATTTTTGAATGATGAGCACGAATGGGTAGTCGACATTGACCTTGAAAGATTCTTCGATACAGTTCATCACGATAAACTCATGCGAATTATTTCCAATACAATAAATGACGGAGATGTCATCTCGCTAATCAGAAAATACCTAGTCAGTGGAGTTTTGGTGAATGGGAAATATGAAGAAACACCAGTTGGGACTCCGCAAGGAGCTAACCTCAGTCCACTATTAAGTAATATTATGTTGAATGAACTTGATAAGGAACTAGAAAATAGAGGGTTGTGATTTGTGAGATACGCCGACGACTCTCTCATCTTTGTGAAGAGCGAGAAAGCAGCAAACAGAGTGATGAAGTCAATCGTGAGACTTATAGAAGACAAATTAGGATTGATAGTTAACGTGGAGAAGAGCAAAAACTCTCGCCCAAAAAAATTAAAATTCTTAGGATTTGGGTATTATTACGATACTAAAAACCAGAAATTCAAAGTAAAACCTCACTTAAATTCGATTCAGAAGTTTCAGAGAAAACTTCGAAAACTGACTAAACGAAACTGGGGTGTTCCGCTAGACTTCCGTATATTGAAGCTGAGACAAGTAATATTCGGTTGGGTAAATTACTTTAGGGTCGCAAATATGAAAGAAGCGATGATTCGAATAGATAAGAAGCTTCGCTCCAGAATTAGGGTAATCATCTGGAAACAATGAAAGGTATCGAAGAAACGAATCAAATCGCTAATTCACCTAGGAATTCCGAAGGAAGAAGCCAAAGGATTAACGTTCTGTCGAAAAGGTTATCGTTACATAGGATTATCGAAAGTAGTCCAAAGAGCAATCTCAAATAAAAGACTAAAGCAGAGGGGACTCCCCTCTGCTTTAGAACATTATCTAAAAGTTCACACTGTATTATAAATTGAAACGCCGTATACGAGATCCGTACGTACGGTGTTGTGAGAGGGGCGAGAATAAACACATTATTTTCCCTCTACTCGATTATCGTTCTTCAACTAAAGTGGCAGGATAGTCCAACAAGGATTTGGGGTTTTGTGGTAAAATATAGGTGAGGTGATAATATGCAATACTTTGTACTTGCACTAATTATTGGGGTAATTATTTTTAGTCTTTTTAGGATGTTTAGGAAGAATAAGACTACGCCAAGTAATCAATATACACCTATTGATGACATCAATAATGGATTTGTTAGAAATAACACAAATGAACCTCAAAAGATAGTGTCAAGAAATGAAATGCCTTATGAAGAAATTGATAAATAGAGTGATTGTAATAAAGATCTCTTCAACTAACGAAGTGCAAGAGTTGAAGAAATACAATAGGTTGCTGCGGCAGCCTTTTTTCTTAATCGTTATTCTACTAAAGGGGCAGGTTAGTTCAATAAAAAGTAGGAAGTAGAAAGTAGAAAGTTTATAATGGTGATGTGAAGATTATTAATAATTTAGGGGTGAAATGACCTTGGAAATAGAAACAGCAAGATTAATAATAAGACCTCCAAGTATAGAGGATTTTGACGAGTATTGGGAGATGAATAACAATCCAGAGGCAAAGAAATATACAGGAGGTGTTATTACATTAAGTTACGATGAAACATTAGTTATTCATAAACAAGCGTGCGGCAAGTTTGAATCGAGTGATAATAAAGTTTTTTCTGTCATTGAGAAGTCAACAGGGAAGTATATTGGGTATTGTGGATTTAAGTATTGTGAAATACTCAATGGCACTGAAATTTGTTACGGATATAACCAAAGTGCGTGGGGAAAAGGTTATGGGCAAGAAGCAGCAAGGGCTACTTTACCATATGCCTTTGAGAAACTGAAACTTAAAACACTTGTTTCTGCGGTAAATCCTAAGAACATTGCATCCGAAAGAATTTTACAAAAAATCGGTATGCAATACGATGGACAAATTGAATGGAAAGAACAAGGTTTGGTAAACAAATATAGTTTGACATCAGATAAATATTTCAACATGGCTGCCAACGCCCTTTAGTAGTAAGAGTCCAATAAAAGAAGGTTGCGGCTATGACAGCTTTTCTTGTTCAACTAACGGGTAGCGTTAGTACAACAACAGTACAATTTTTTGTTGAAGTAAATAGGGTCATTTTTAGTTCAAGAAAAGGATAGATAGAGCATATTTTATTCTGCTCAACTATCCTTTAAAGTTTAACTTTAGTAATGTCTGACATTAGATAATAATATAATGTCATTAAGCATTTTAATGAGTATCTTGACTTTTAATAAAACTTGTAGATGTTGACTTTCTTTATCTGTTAGTTTTTATCTAGGTAAAGTAAATGTAACAGTACTACCCTTAAATAAGTCTTTTCCATCATCACCAACAAATGGCCCAAATTCTAAATCAAACGTTTTAAATAATTCGAATTCATCTTTACTAAACATGAAAACATGATATTTTTCTCCCAGTTCTCCTGCATTAATCTCTTTTGGTTCAGAAGGTTCAACCATTCCCTGTGCAAATACATTTCCACGATCTTTATCAATAATCACCTTTGAACCTAGATTCCATATACTAATTGGCACATCTGATTGATTATCAAGCTTTAATTTAACAGTTAAAGCCACAATTCCATTATCTCCAAAATTGCTAAAACGTTCTTTATTTGCTTCTGTAGGAATTACTTCTGCATATTGAACACCTTCTAGAGTTACTTTTACGTCCTCTAATTGTTGAGTTTCATTCATTCCTGTTTTCTCAAAAATCATTTTTTTATTGGCCATATTAGTTGTCGTTAGCTGATCCGGATAAAACGCTGTAGCGTTCGCTGTTTCCTCTTGATTTTCACTACTATATACAAAATCAAAAATTCCCTTTTCTTGATTGCTACCGGAGTACTGATTATTATCAGCAACGCCTCCACCAATTATAAATTTAGGTTTAACAGTTTTTAAAGAATCAAATTGAGCATTAGTTAAAGTAAATGACACTAATCCAGTAACCTTTTCACCAGCACCCCATTTAGATACTTCTGTTTCAACCTTCGATTTTGGTTGTTCTTCTCGGACAAATGCTAGGTCTGTATGTAAGTAATCAAGTTCGTTGCTTAGTTGTATTGTAAGATTCGGAGAATAATACATTGCTTTTTCGGTAGTATTATCAATCGTGACTTTAGCTGTTACAACATATCCCTCCGTTTGATCGTCAAACTGAATATAAAAATCTGTATTCATATCTGTTACTTTTACAATTTGATACTCATCAACACTAACTTTAAAACCATCCATATCGTGAGCATAATTAGGTTCTTTATTTGTGTAAACAACTTCTACATTACCTTCAGTTTCTTCAGCAATATTTGGATTTAATACTTCATTGGATGATCCAGAAGTTTGTTCTTCTGTTTCATTCTCCTTTGCAGTTGTTTCTTCAACTTCTGTTATTTCTTGAGTTTTTGCATTATCTTCTTCTGGCGATCCTGAAGTTTGTTCTTCATTTCCACATGCTGATAGTAATAGCATAGAAGAAATCATAGTTGGCCATAGAATTTTTGTTTTCCGCACGTCTTCACAACCTTCTTTATGTTTTTGATACCTCATAATTATAAAGGATATCTATCAAAATACCCTTAATTTTACAATCATCGACGAAAAATGAGCAAAAGGAATTAAAAAAAATCATAAAATCTAAGTAAATAGTCTCATATATAAAGTAAGATAGATAACAATTTCCATTGAAGTTTACTCCATATCATCGTTGTAATCATCATACGTTATCAAAGCTTTGCCTTATAGGCATTGTTTAACTCTTGGAAAGCTTTAGTAACGGGTGCTTACTTTAACAAGTAGCAAAAAGGATCTTCAATAGAAGATCCTCCCTCAGTTCCGATAACAACCTATTATGTTAACTAGTTTTCTACAGAGTATTCATCTGATGCTTAGTGATCTTGTTTATCTAATATGTAGAAATGTTATGTTTGATTTTTCTAATAATCAACCCAATTAATGCCCCAGGGAAAACAAACAATATCGGAAGCCAAACAGGACCTAATAATACCCCGAATATCATTAATTTTGAGGGAAATATCAATCCAACAGTTACAAAAAATGCAGTAAACACATACGGAAGGAATAAGAGGTTTTTCCTCTGTCCGCTTCTCACATAGAAAAAAAGTATAAACAAGGATAAAACATAAACCACTGATAATTAGCATGGTTTATGGCATTACCAATTTCCCCATGAAAACTTAGAAGTATGACTTGATTAAAATTAGCTTGTACATTAATAAAAAATTCAAGTATCAAGAAAACTGTGCCTTTAAAATAGTTTCTGTTCAAAAACTGTCCGAATCCAGGAAGTGCAATGCTCCACATTAGTTTTTCAAATGCATTCTTATTCACTCATGTATATCCTATTATATTTCTTTAGCATTTTCTTTTCGATTAGGAGCAAGTGGAGGTTGTTCTAACCATTTATTTTGTACCATAAGGTTATACCATTTTTTAGTAACCATGAGATTTTTTAGAATAGTCCCCTCATAAGTGGCCACAAGGTCTGTTCGCATAGCTGAGGCCAATCCTGCCCCATGATAGTTTTGTGCGGCTTGGAACAAGAAACCAATATGATACAACATTAGCTTATCAGAAAAAGGAGAATCCGTTGAAATTGTCACTTCTGTTTCCAAAGATTTCGGAACTGGCAAATTATCATATTGCATAATTTTTGAAAGTGATTTTATTTGCCCATCAGCCGTTTTCTCAGAATCCGTTAAAAACTTCCTTACTTCACTTGTTTGAGTGACTTGACTAAATGCAATAGAAAGCGTTTTAGCCATAATGCTTTTTTTAAGGTTTAAAGAAATACTAATTATTTCTGTTGCTGCTAATTTTCTACCCTTTCCGAAAAATCCATCTGTGAAATCTTGGCTGGAAACAAATTCAGGGTTTTTAGCCGGATAGAATAATGGGTCTCTTTGAAAATTTCCTTTCTCCAGCAATAACTCAATTGTTTGATGATACATCTTTTTTGCATCGTTATCGCAGGAATCGTAAAAATCTCTTAAGTCTTTTCTAACAGAAACAGCTAATGAAGTTGAGTGACCTAATAAACCATGTAAAGTCATGGTATGTAAATAATTCAAACAAAATATATCAGTAAACAATCTCTCGGCACCTTTATTGAGGTCAAATTCAGTAAATCCAATTGGAACTGGAAACCCCTCGTTTTCAAAAAAAACTATGAGTTGTTTTTTTTGTCTTTCAAAGACCCTGATAGCATCCTCAAAAATAGTCTTTATTGAATCGTCCTCAATAATAGAAAACATATATCTATTTACTACATCTGTCATTGTTCCGTTTATATACTGTCCCCACAGTGTTCCTATTTCAGAAGATGTGAGTTTTAATTTATTATTTTCCAAATTATCACCTCATGGATATTATTTTCCAATTCATCAATAGATATGAATTCCTGAATACCTGGTAGCTAAGTTGAATTAAGTAGCTAAAGGATCCTTCGATTAGAAGATCCCTTTTTCGATATAGATCGCTATATGTAAACTAGATTTGTATGAAGTATACATATAGTATTGGATGATCTTGTTGAACTAACTTAAGCAGGTTAGTAACAAGTAACAAAAAAGTTTAACTACTAATCATTAACTTAACGTTTGGTTTTGTCTACAAATAACTGGTAACCGTAAAGAAAAATCGAATAAGTAATATGTGTAATAAAAATATAAGTAGGTTTAAAATTAACCAATTTAAAAAGTTTTAACTTTTGAAAAATATAGCTCATAGGAAAAGCAAGCAAAAAAGGTAAAATGGAATATCCATATCGTACCTATAAAAAAGGGTCCAAATAAATTTTGTTTTTTCCCCTCCGCCCTCCACCTCCCACAGTTTATAAGGGACAGCAATCATACTTGTTATTAGAATAAAAGTTACTGCGGAATTTGCAACTGGCAAATACCCTTTAAAAGACTTTTTCGGTAAAAAGACGACTGATGACCAAGATATAACAAACATTTCGATTCGAATCAAATTTGTCATTGCGTATAATTTGCTCTTTTTATTATGTTTTCCAAATACGACACGGATGAAATTATTCTTTCTTATCCATTATATTGTTACATAATCAAAAAAATATGCTTCCGATAAAGGTTCGAGAGTTGAGAGTTATAGATTGTTGCGGTAACCTCCTTTAATGCAACAAACGGGTAACATAAGACAATAAAGTGTGTTTGACGTGCATGTTTTATCCGATTTAGAAGATGAAGAACGTTTTGAAGGATAAATTTTTCAGACGTGACAGGCACGGTAAATTAAAGTAGTTTCATCTGACCTCATATTATGCTATCTTACTTATGGTGATAAAAATGATCATTAAAGAGCTTTTTGCGAATTTTGCAATACTTGTTTCTCTTTTGTTTTTCTATTCGCATGTTTCAAATAACATTCCGTTGCATCCTCAATCTTCCTTTAAAATTAAGATCACTGTCGGGATATTGGGTGGACTATTAAGCAACATTCTTATGCAGTATAGTATTCCAATTGGCACATCAATCATTGATTTAAGGCATGTTCCAACTATATTGTTGACTTACTATGGCGGAGCTTTACCAGCTTTGATTTCAATGGTATTAACGATCATCGGAAGATTCCTTATTGGGATAAACCTGTCCTCTTATTTTGCGATATTAATTAGTATTCCTGTTACTTTATTTTCAATTTATATTTCAAGTAAAGGACTTAAAAAAAATATAAAAATACTTTTAATGCTAACTTTTAACAACATAGTATTTTCGGTTGTACTAGGTAATATTGTACGGGATTATACGGTACTTATACAGATATTGCCAATTTATTGGTTAATTTCCTATGTTTCGGGATATTTAGCTTTTTATATCATTACTTTTCTACGAGGTAGTCAAAAGCTATTTACTAAATACGAAACTGAATCTGCAACAGATGATTTAACAGGTTTGAATAATGTCAGGAAATTCAGTCAGGTTTTTAACAACTTACTAGATGATTTGAAACAAAATGGACAAAAGTTAAGTATACTGTATATTGATATCGATTATTTCAAAAAGATAAACGATACTTATGGTCATTCAGAAGGTGATGTTGTGCTTAAGGAATTAGGATTAATTCTAAAGAAGTGTACAAGAACTTTTGATATTGTTAGTAGAAATGGTGGAGAAGAGTTTACAGTTTTACTACTTGATTGTCCTGTAAATAGAGCTGTTGAAATAGCTGAGTCGATTAGGAAGTGTGTAGAAGATAACCACTTTCCTTTAAATACAGGTGAGGAGATTACACTAACAATATCCATTGGGGTAGCCTCTTATCAAGATACCACGTATGACCCAACAATGTTAATTGACGATGCAGATAAGGCATTATATCAAGCTAAAAGAGCTGGTCGAAACAAAGTATGTGTTGCTCATCAATAATTTACAGAATATCGATAAGCTTATAAAGTAGAGTTGTTTAATAGATATAATCCAATTGCTTAAAGGTATAAATGATAAATAGAAGAGTTTCTAAGATTCCCTCAGACAAATAGTTTTGAGGGAATTTTCATTTAAGATAAGGCTTGTTAATATTGAAGATTGATTTTCTGTTCCAGAGATTCGCTTTCCGCGGGTAGTCCGGGAGCCTCTAACGCAGAATGTTAAATAGAGCAATTTACCGTTGAATTGAATGTGTAAAATGGCTTTGAAGATAAGTTTTGAAAATTGTTGTTATTTTAAGTCTATTATGAAGGTTTTCTGGTTATAAAGATGTTATTTTTAGATTATATTAAATTATACTTTGTTCATTTATATGGAAGCTGTTCAATAGTAAATTAAAATCATTTTGAAAATGTTAGATAAGAAATCATTAAATAGAGGGAATGTATCGTATGAATGAGGAGTTAATAAAAAATGCCGGTACATGCTATCGGTTGGCTGAGCAGAAGGCTGTTCATTATTTAAAATCACTTTATGTACAAGTCGAGCAAAAGAGCTATGTCCCTATCCTAACGAAGGATATCCAATCCTGGAAACACAATCATATTCAACATCCTTCATTATTTTCCCTTTTTTCGCGTGGAAAGAGAAAAAGGGCTGATGCTAAGAAGTATCACAATTATATCCAATGGTTGGAATACACAGGAAAGCTGGATAATTACCTAGACAGAAGTATTTCGTATATCTATATGCGCGATCTAGGCAAAGCCCTGGACTCACCTGATACACTGGTTCGAATTCAGAGCGTAGTTGAAAGTTTAAAAAGTCATCTTACTGATTCAGGAGATACAACTGAGACGTTTAGTATGGCCGGGTTGTATCGGTGGGCACAGAAGGAAGGTGTCGAAACAGCATTTTTCTGGCTAATTAACAAACTAAAGATTGTATCCTCTAAAATTCCAGAGGGGATGGATGCTGAGCAAGCCCAGCGAAAACTGATTAAAATCATTGCAGGGGTCGTAATGAATGAGTTTGAAGAGATGGGTGATGAGATTTCATCGGAAGAACGGTCTCAGAAACTTGATATAGCTATCAGACTAGGCTTTTCATATGGACTGACTTATCCTTTCATTGATGATCTGTTGGATGCAAAAATTTTATCCGAAAAAGAGGAAAAACAATATTCCGAGTTGATACGTACCACCCTTATCACAGGTTCTGTGCCTGAATTGGGCGTGTGGACTGGAGATAACATCGAACTGATCCGCTATATTCATTCTGAACTGCGAGAAGCCTTTGAGTATATTAAAGCCCATCAGCAACCAGAGGTTATGCAATCATTTTTCGAGCAGTCATATGTGTTTTTTCATTCTCAGGAAGTAGACCGTAAAAAGGATCTTTCCAATGGAGATTACACCAATGAAGAGCTTTATATACCGGTCATTTTAAAATCTTCATCCTCTCGAATGATTGTCCGTTCGCTAATCAATGCGCCTGAGGATGAAGGTATTGATAACCGTACCTTTTTTTATGGCATTTACAATCAGCTGGCTGATGATTTTGCAGATATGTTTGATGATCTAGAGGATGGTGCGGTAACACCCTATACCTATTATTTGACATATCATGAGAAACGTCCGGAACTGATAAATCCTTTTGAATTATACTGGACTGTCATCTCCAACTTGATCCATACTGTGTATCACTCAGACACCAAGACTTGTGAAGTGATTTTAGATCGTGCGATAAATGGTTTGAAACGATTTAAAGAACGAAAGGGAAGTAAAATATACAACGAAGTGATGGAACTATTTGCTTCAGGTGATCCAACATTTAATCATGTCATCCAAAAGATAGTTAGGAAAGCGGATGATGTCGATTTCTTTGACAAATTGCTTCGGGACCATATATTGACGATGCTGAGAACTGAACGAAAAGAAAAGGAAGATTTTAAAGATATGGTTGAGGATGTCCGCAATCACATCAACAACATCTTACCTATTCCAACAACCGATTCTGTTATGTTGATGAAAGATCCAATCATTGATGCTGCAAATTACAGTTTAGAGGGTGATGGAAAACGATTGAGGCCCATCGTTTCCTGGGTTATGGGTGTTAATGAATATGGATTAGATAAGACTGCACTTGTGCCACTGCTAAGATCATTAGAATATATGCATACAGCCTCGTTAATCTTCGATGATTTGCCATCCCAGGATAATGCATCCATTCGTAGGGGACGTCCAACCCTACATGAGGTGTATAACAGTGCGATAGCAGAATTAACGGGTCTTTTTCTGACCCAAAAGGCTATAGAGGAACAAGCATCTCTTGATCAATTTGATCCGAAGACTGTGCTTAACTTGATTCAATATTCAGCCAATAAGACGGCGGAGATGTGTAAAGGACAGGCGATGGACTTAGATTCTAAAGCAAAACAATTGACACTAGAACAATTGAATATGATGTGCTTTTATAAGACAGGGATAGGGTTCGAGGCTGCTCTTATCATGCCAGCTATTCTCGCCGATGCAAACGAAGTAGAAATGAAAGCTTTAAAAAAGTTCGCTTATCATGCCGGTATTGCGTTCCAGATTAAAGATGATCTGCTTGATGTTGAAGGCGACCTAAATTTACTCGGAAAACCAATTGGCAAAGATGCGGAAAATAACAATTCAAATTTTGTTTCTATCTTAGGTTCTGTTGGTGCAAAAAATGAGATGTGGGAACATTACTGTCTTGCCATTGAATCGTTGCAAGGTGTGCCACACAAAACCAATTTTCTGAAGCATTTATTGAATTATATGGTGAACAGGGATCATTAAGAGTTAGTTTGTCAGTATGCTTAGACCTTCCTTTTGGGAGGTCTTTTATGTAGGCTCTTTTCTAAAATTTTGTTGCTCTAGTACTTATAAAAATCGGCTTTTGGATTTTAATGTTCAAAATTGAAGCGTTCTCTAGAGGGATATCAGAGTCATTTAATGAAAAGAGCATGAAGATAGGCTGAATTCATAAAGATTTACTTATTACGAAAAGCAACAATCATTTCGAAAACAGTCTTTAGCTATGTCCTTTTTTAAAAATTGATTACAGTTGAAATAAAGTTGCATTCATTGAGGTTGGAAGTAGCAAACGGTATACTTGGTTAATAGGTTGTTTTTACAAAATTGGGGGAAGAGTAGTGCTAAACAAATATAAGGCAATTTTCTTAGACATGGATGGGACAATATTAAATCACCAAAATAAGGTAAGTACTCATACAAAAGAAATCATTGATGACTTACGAAGCCAAGGAATATTCGTTTTTATTGCAACGGGTAGAGCTATGGGTGAAATTGCAGCAGTAGTCCCTAATGGTTTTCAGGTGGATGGGTACATTACTTCAAACGGTATGGCTGGTTATGTAGGTAATGAAGTTATATTTAAACATTCACTTTCGCGTAAGTTGGTGGAAACCATTATTGAAAAGGCAAGAAAAAACAAGGTATACTATGAACTTTTTCCATATGAAACTTCTCGAGTTACATTGAAACAAGATAAACAGTTTGTTGTAGAAGAAATGAGAGATCCAAAACCAGACAGTGTTGGAATTAATGAATGGCTTTCACGTAAGCAAGCTATTAGTGAAAAAATTACATGGAAGGAAGAAATAGAGGGTAATGAATTCTCGAAGTTTTATTTCTTTTCTAGATCAAAGGATCATATAAATAGCTGGAAGAATGAACTTGATAAATTAAAGCAAGAAATAGACTTTTCCACTTCTATATCTTCTAATCACAATGTCGAAGTGATGGTGGCAAACGTAAACAAAGCAACAGGGATTAAGCAGATGTTAAAACGGTTTGATTTAGCTGAAGATGAAACAATGGCTATTGGCGATAGTGATAATGATTTGCAAATGTTAGATTTTGTTGGTTGTGCTGTAGCTATGAAAAATGCACCAAATCACATTAAAGAAGTAGTAGATGAAGTCACTGAATTTACTTGTGATGAAGATGGAGTCTACCATTACCTTAAAACTAAATTTAGTTTGTCGTAATAAGCTTTATTATATTGAAAGAAAAAACGGCAATAAACAAGTAGTAGCTGGACTTGTTTATTGCCGTTTTTTAACTTAAAAAGAGACTTTTAAAAATCACTTACTCTCAGTTAATCTAAGTTTTAATTGATTCAATTGTCTCAATAGCTGATCATATTCTTCGAGTTCGATCTTACAAGCTAGAATTTTTTCACTTACCTTTTGGGTGATCGTTTGTTTTTCAGAATTGGCTTTACTTTGTAAGTGAATAAATACTTTTCTTTCATCCTCTTTTGATCTTTCTTTTCTGAGCCAACCATTTGTTTCCATTCGGGTGATCATGGGTGTTAGTGTTCCTGTACCTAAGTTCAATGTTTCCCCAAGCCCTTTTACCGTTACACCGTCTTTTTCCCAAAGTGCTAATAGGACAAGGTATTGGGGATAAGTTAAACCAAATGGCTGAAGCACATTCGTATATAACTTAGTGAATTCACTTGATGTTTCATAGATGGCAAAGCATAGTTGTTTTTTTAATGTCATGAAGTCGTTCATACATTTTCACCTTTCATCCATTCAGGAAGGCTGTTTTCGCAAAGGTTGTTGTTTTTCGTACAGAGTACTAATGTACACGTTTTAACAATATCTTCGTGCTCTTTTCGCTCAATTACTTTAATATCCCTCTGGAGATAGCTTCAATTTATATCATAAAAATCCAAAATCTGATTTTTATTCGTACTAGAGCAACAAACTTTTAGAAAAAAGCCATCAGGAAAAATAAATTATGACAATACTTTTAATAAATCTTTTTCAATTTTAAGAGGGTCAGTTGTTGGTGCGTAGCGCTCTACAACTTGTCCATTACGATCAACAAGGAATTTACTGAAATTCCATTTAATCGTTTTTGAAAGAGCACCTTTTTTCTGTTCTTTTAAGTATGCGAATAAAGGATCAGTGTTTTCTCCATTCACATCAATTTTTGCAAAGATAGGGAATGTTACTCCATAATTCAATTGACAAAACTCTGTTGTTTCCTCAATGTTTTCAAATTCTTGGTTGTTAAATTGATCGCATGGAAAGCCGAGTATCTCTAATCCACGTTCATTGTATTGGTCATATAGTTCTTGAAGTCCTTTGAATTGAGGAGTCAGACCACATTTACTAGCTGTATTAACAATGATTAATGGCTTACCCTCGTATTCCTTCAATGACTTTTGCTCACCGTTGGTCATTTTTACAGTAAAATCATACACAGTTTTCATTATTTAGTTCCTCCTACAAATATTTGTAAGATTAAATCGTACGCGATTTAATCTTGTGCGATTTATAGTAACATAAAATGATGGAGGTATCAATTCTTAAGATAGTATTGAAAAAAGATATATCGCCAACAAGTGATGGCAAATATACCTTTTCTTCAAATTTCCTTTCTCTCATTTGCGGATTACTCAGTTTCTACGGAGTTAAAGCAGGCGCCATCAGCTCGAGGCATAAGCCAATCCATCCAGAAGGTTAAAGAGCAACCTTCTAGCTGGCTCGTCTTATGCTTTTCGCGGATGAACGGGCGCCTTACGCTTTTTGGTGTTGTCTAGCTCCAGGCGCCATCAGCTCGAGACATAAGCCAATCCATCCAGAAGGTTAAAGGGCAACCTTCTAGCTGGCTCGTCTTATGCTTTTCGCGGATGAACGGGCGCCTTACGCTTTTCGGTGTTTTTCAGCGTTTTTCCTTGAGTCTTGGGTGTATACGGTTCATTTCCTTTACTTCCTTGTTTACCGATTTGAGTAAACTAATTGTCATGAGGATCATGATCAATGAAAAGGGTAATGCAGCGACAATCATTGTGTTTTGTAGGGCCATAAGACCGCCACTGTATAATAGCACCAAGGCTGTCGCAGTCAGTAAAATTCCCCACATGATTTTAATTTTATTAGGTGGATTAGGAGTGCCGTTCATTGACATCATTCCTAATACAAAAGTGCCGGAGTCTGCAGATGTTATAAAGAAGGTAACAATCAAGATTAGAGCGATTATTGACATGACCATACCCATTGGATAATTGGCAAAAACTCCAAATAATGATTCTTCTAATTTCAATTCAGATATAGTGGCTATCCCTTTAGATTCAAGTGATATGGCTGAGCCCCCAAAGGTTGAGAACCAAAAAAAACTTATTGTAGATGGAATAAGTAACACACAGAAAACAAATTCTCTTATACTTCTTCCTTTTGATATCCTAGCAATAAAAATCCCGACAAATGGGGACCAAGCAATCCACCATGCCCAATAAAAAACAGTCCAGCTATTGATCCAATTACGATTCTCTACATTAAGAGGAGCTAGTCTAAAACTCATATTCGGTAAAAACTGAAGGTATGTCCCGATTGAGTCTGTAAATAAATTTAAGATGAATAAAGTTGGTCCAACAATGAACATGATTGCCAGAAGGAGGAAGGCCAGAATCATATTGGCATTACTTAAAATTTTGATACCTTTTCCTAGTCCACTTAAAGCAGAAACAATAAAGAGCACAGTAACAATAACAATGATAATCATTTGAACAAAAAAGCCAGAAGGTATATCAAAAAGAAAAGATAAACCACCATTAATTTGTGCAGCTCCAAAGCCTAGGGTAGTGGCAACTCCTATCACTGTTGAAAGTATCGCAAGAATATCAATCAATTTCCCTGTTTTTCCATCTGCTCGATGACCAATAATAGGTCTTAAAGTTGCGCTGATTAGCACAGGTTCATTTTTTCTAAAACTAAAATATGCGAGCACTAATGCGATGATTCCATAAATAGCCCAAGCATGGAGCCCCCAATGAAAGTAAGTAAACCTAAGCGAATCCTTTATAGCTTGGGAAGTTCCAGTCTCACCAGTGGGAGAACTTATGGCATAGTGACTAATAGGTTCTGCTGAGCCATAAAAAACTAGGCCAATTCCCATACCAGCACTAAAAAGCATCGCAATCCAAGTTCCTCGAGAGAACTCAGGTTTTTCGTCCTGTTTTCCCAATTTAATTCGACCGGCTGGAGTGATGAATAAATACAAACAGACAACCAAAAATATCGTAACAATAATCAAATAGTACCATCCGAAAGAGTTTGAAATGAATGACTGCATATTTCCGGAGATAGTTTCGAGTTTGTCCGGAGCAATAATGCCAATAATAACAAGAAGTACCATGATAGCCGCGGAGTAAATAAATACAGATGATACTTTTTTCATAATATGTAATGAACCTCCATCTAGCGTAGATTTTAAATATTTTTAATTGTAATGGTTTGGTCATTTTAACTAACGAATAACATTACCGTTAGTATTACTTGTAAACGGAAATTTACACATAACTTCTAATAATTATGAACTAGAATATTATGTAAAATCAGACAGACTTTCCATAAAAATAGAATATACACCTATTGAGTGAACGAGAGAACGGATTTAAGTTTAAGACGATTAGCCTGGTAAAAGGTAGTTACTTACTTACGATTTAATAGATATAATATTTTGAATGATTCAAATAAACACATTTCCTCCTAACTATAGACATTATTGAGAAATGTCGATATATTAGCATAATATACCTAAAAATAGATCATATAAACGATTTACTTTTATGTAATAAGTCCTATAAGATCTATTTTCCTAAACAAAAATACACAGTAGATGATTAAGGGAGAGTAAAATGGCAGAGAAGTATAGCATTAAAGTAAATTCAATTAAAAAAGTAATCGATATGAATGTGAGTGGTTCATTTACTTCAGAGGATGTACAAAAGTTTGTAGCGGACTATCAAAATACTGTCCGTAAAATTGATGCTTCTACATATAACTTGGATGTGGACTGTACAACAATGGATATTTTGAAACAGGAAATGGTACCATCGCTAGAAAATTCTTATAAAATGTATCAAGAATCAGGGTTCAATAAGGTGATTTTTACAATTAAAAAAAACCCAGTTTTAAAAATGCAATTAAATCGTATTGCTAAAAATAGTGGATTAAATAACGCAGTAGTTGTTGAAATCTAGGAATAAGCCAAAACAAGACTACTCATGTAGTCTTGTTTTTATCATGCATGAATTAAGTGTAACTGAAGAAGGAGCAATCTAGAAACATGACAAACATAAAAATTAAACAGGTAGAAATGTATCATCCGCAACATGCTGTCAATAATGACTTCTACTATAAACATTTTGAGGAACAGGGAGAGGATATAAAAAAATTCCTCACACATATGGGAAGAAAGGACCGTTATGTTATAAATGATGATAAAGAGAATGGCTTAACAATGGGCATCGAAGCAAGTAAACGTGTTCTTAAAAAGGCGAAGATGTCTGGTCAGGAGATAGATATGATCGTATTCTCAACCCAAGTACCTGAAACTACTTTTCCTGCTAACGCAATGTATATACATGATGCAATTCAAGCAAACCAGCATACGATTATCATGGATTCTAATGCTAATTGCGCTGGGATGACAGTCGCAGTTGAACAAGCTTCCCATTACATGAAGTCAAATCAACATGTAAAGACAGCATTAGTTGTAGGGTCAGATTATAATACATTAATTAGTAATCCAGCAGATGCAATCACATTCGCTAATTATGGTGATGCAGCAGCAGCTGTTATTTTAGAGAGAACGGAAGAAGAAACAGGTTTTATTGATTCTATTTATTTTACAGATTCCGTAAATAGGGAAAAGATTAATTTTCCAGAGAAAGGATTATCGAATGTCCTTCGTGGTAACTCAGATAATAAATACATAGAGTGGCTTCCATTTAATGGTGATATAGCTTTAGCTCCAACATATGAAATGCTTGATACATTACTAGAGAGAAACAATTTGACACCAAAAGACATCAAAGCCTACTGTTTATCACAGTTTGCCTTAAGTAATATTAAAAAAGTTCAAGAGCAATTTAATTTAGATGATCAACAGATTATTTATGTAGGTGATCGTTTTGGATATACTGGCACGAGCAGCCCATTTATTGCGATGTATGAAGGGATTGAAACTGACCGAATCTGTCGTGGAGATTATGTAGTATTTTGGACGATAGGAGCAGGCTATCAACTTATTGCGATGTTAGTTAAATATTAGCTTTCTATTTTGAGAGGAAAGTTTAATTAATAGCTTATTATTTAGTTAGTTTCGTGTTAGGTACCCATTGGTTCATAATTGATGGGTACCTAACATTTTTTTATGCAATTTATCACGGTGTGATTTTCCCAATCAAATACATAACCTCATTCATATTTAAAGTAAAATACTAAATTAATTGGTTGAATTTGTCCGATTTACAAGGAATTTGTCTAAAAGAAGCTACGGGAAGTTTGCATGTTCCCCTCTAAATTTACATACTAAAGTGCTATAATAGATTAAAAAATGTTAATAAAAAGGAGCAGACTTGCTATTGTGAGTCAAAAAGAGATCATTTGAGTTTCATTCATAAGGCTCTTTTCTAAAAGTTTGTTGCTCTAGTACTAATAAAAATCGGGTTTTGGATTTTTATTGTGTAAATTGAAGCGATCTCCAATGGGATATCAGAGTAATTTAACGAAAAGAGCACGAAGATAGGCTGAATTCCTAAAGATTTACTTATTACGAAAAACAACAATCCTTGCGAAAACAGCCAACATAAAAATATCTACGTACTCTTTTGTCTATTTCTTTCTCAAAATAATATTAATTTAGATAAAATTAGTTTATTAATAGTCGTTAAAGCTTGATATTGTAGATATTTGGATAATTAATTAACCTAAAAAATCGAACAGTTATTTTACATAATAAGAGGGTAAAATTATCTATGAAACTGTAAAACTTAATAAACTTTGTAAAATAAGTTAGTAAATGATTGTATTTAATCCGTTTAAGTTTGTAACCTTAAAGAGAAGTTAGCAGAAAGTAGGAATTGTTGTGAATTGGAATGGAGTTCAACTTAACATAGAAAATGACAAATTAAGTAGAACAACTATAAATTATCGGAAGTCTGAGGCACTAGCAAAGATTATTGGTGAAACATTAATCGATACCGTTGTAATCTTTGATGACCAAGGATGTATTTTATCGGTGAATCCAGCTGTAAAAGCAATATTTGGCTATGAACCTGAAGAATTAATTGGACGTCATATTGTGATCCTCTTTCAGAAAATTGACAAAGAGAATTCAGATGAAACTTTTCTAACTTCTATGAAACTAATGGTGGGAAAAGTGATTGAATCTGTCGCATTACATAAAGAAGAGAGTTACTTTCCTGCTGATATTCAAATGGGAAAAACGACAGTCGAAGGTCAGCAGATTTTTGTTTGTACAATTCGCGATGTAACAGAAAGAAAACAATTAGAGGAAGACAAAAAGCAAAAGTTAAATTGTATGGAGTATATTGTTGAAGAAAGAACATTGGAGTTATTACGAGCAAATGAAAAGCTTCAAAATGAAATTGAGGAAAAAAATAGAATAGCTCAACATCTCTTTCTTTCTCAGGAGAGATTTCGGAAAATTTTTGAATCGAGCCCTTGTTTAATGGCAATTCTTTCCTTGAAAGAATCGACCATTTTAGATGTTAATACAAGCTGGGTTACCTTTACTGGATACAGCTTCGCAGATCTAGAAAATAGAAAAATTAATTTAGAGAAATTTGTTGATGAAACGGATGGTAGTCACCTTAATCTTAATGAAAAGTTTCACAATAGAAAGATTACATATAAAACTAAAAACGGTCAAGACCGTGTTGGTTTACTCTCTACTGAAAAGATCGACATTGATAGTGAGCCTTGTATACTTGTTGTATTAAACGATATAACGGAAAGAGTTAACCTAGAAAAAGAGATGTACAGGTTAGATCGACTAAACTTGATTGGAGAAATGGCAGCAGGTATTGCTCATGAGATTCGAAACCCGATGACAACGGTTCATGGATTTTTGCAATTAACAAGGAATGATAAAAAACAGTTACCACTCGAAATCGTAGAATTGATGATAGAAGAGTTAAATAGAGCGAATTCAATTATTACCGAATTTCTTAATTTAGCTAAAAATAAAGTGAGTGTTAAGATTAAGCAAAATTTAAATACAATTATTGAGACAATATATCCACTATTACAAGCAGAGGCAATAAGGTCAAGTAAGAGTATAAAGCTTGATTTGAATTTATGTCCTGATATATATTTAGACCAAAAAGAAATACGTCAGCTGATCTTAAATATCGCACTTAATGGCCTAGATGCAATGGGGAACTACGGAAACCTCATATTGAGAACGTTTACAGACAAACAAGCAGTCATATTAGAAATAAAAGATCAGGGTAAGGGAATAAGCCCAGATATAATGGGGAAATTAGGTACTCCCTTTTTTACTACAAAAGAGAATGGAACTGGACTAGGGTTAGCGATTTGTTATAGTGTGGCTGAACGTAACAATGCAGAGATTGCTATTGAAACAGGGAATGAAGGAACCACCTTCGTTATTCGATTTTCTACTAAACAAGAAATAACAGATGGAGATCGTACATTATAAGTGGATCAAAACAATAACCTATAAAAAAGAGCCTATTTAAAAATGCTTTAATTTCTCTAATGAGAAGTCAAAGCATTTTTAGCTCAGACTGTATAGTTAGATGTTAAAAGGTTTCCCTCTTAAAATCTCTTCCAATTCTAATGGCGTTAATGGGGGACTGCAGTAATATCCTTGTACTTCATCACAATTGTTTGACCTCAGGAAGTTAAGTTCTTCTATCGTTTCAACACCTTCAGCGATTACTGTTAGGTTAAGACTTTTAGATACCGATATAATGGCTTTTACAATTGCTGCACTTTGATCATCATATGTAATATTGCGGATAAATGACTGATCAATTTTTAAAATATCAACTGGAAATTTATTTAAGTAACTTAACGATGAATAACCTGTGCCGAAATCGTCTAATGAGATACTAACACCTAGTTTTTTTATACTATTTAACTTCATAATAGATTCTTCGATATTCATCATTGCCATGGTTTCAGTAATTTCTAAATTGACGTATTTTGGATCTAATTTTGTTTCGTTTAATGTCTCTGATATGAATTGAATCAATTTATTTTGTTGAAATTGGCGAGCCGATAGATTAATAGACATAATAATGGCCGGATACCCTGTATCATGCCATGTCTTACATTGTTTACAAGCAGTTTTCAGTACCCATTCTCCTATAGGAGTAATCAAACCAGATTCCTCTGCAATAGGTATAAATTCAGCAGGAGAAACCATTCCGAATTTGATTGAATTCCAACGAAGTAAAGCTTCTACGCCAACTAATTGTTTAGTATGGATATTGATTTTAGGTTGATAATACAATTGAAGTTCATTACGCTCCAATACGTTTCTTAATTCAGTTTCAATCAACATCTTTCTCTGCATTTTTTGGTTCATAGCAAGTGAAAAGTATTTGTAGGTATACTCGTTTGTTTCTTTAGCAACACGCATAGCTATAGTAGCATTTTTAATTAACGTTTCCGCATCCTTCCCATCGAAAGGATAGATGCTAATCCCGATACTTGCTGTGATAAATATCTGATATTCTTCAATCAGGAAAGGCTGAGATAGCCCCTCTGAAATTTTTTCAGACAAATGATTAACCAGTCGTTGTTCACTGGTGTGAAGCAGAATAATAAACTCATCACTGCCTTGCCTCGCAACAAGATCTTTATTTGTTATAAGGTTTGATAGTCTTTTAGAAACTTCTATTAACAAGAGGTCACCGATATGATGTCCATATATATCATTTAAGACTTTAAAACGGTCTAAATCAATTAATAGTATTGCCTTATGGTGATCTTTTGCGAGAGCATCATCGGTGGTCTGAGATAAAAGTATACGAAAGTAGCTACGGTTTGCTATATTCGTTAAACGATCATAATAAGCTAAATGCTTGATCTTCTCTTCTGCTCTCTTTCTTTCGCTTATATCCCTCGATATCGCTAATGCAAGTTTTTCACCATTTAAAGTTAGGATTCGAACATTTATTTCACTAGGTATTTTCTTACCAGATTTACTGATATATTCACCTTCAAAAGTAATATGACCTTGGTCGAGAAGTTTTTGCTGTGTTTCATAGACTTTTTCGTATCGGACTTCTGATGTTATATCCAAAGGGGTCAATTTTAAGAGCTCTTCTTTACTATATTCAAATCGTATACAAGCAACTTGATTTAATTCAATGAACTTTAGAGGCATTCCATTTGTATCAAGTTTAAAAAGGTAGATCGCATCGTTTGCATATTCAAATAACGTCCGATACTTTACTTCATTATTCATTCGTTCTAACTCTGCCTTTTTGTTTGTAGAGATATTTTTAACAATGGTTAAAACAGCCTGTTGATTATTATAATGAATAGTTGTGGATGTTGATTCAATGTCGATCAAATCTCCATTCCCATTTATTACTTTAAGTCCATTCGAGTTCAACTTGCTAAATTCCTTAAGTGTATGAATCCTCTCTGAAACTTGTTTTCGGCTGTCAGGATGGATATAGTCAATTATGGGTTTTCCAATATAGGTATCAGGGTTATTAGATCCAAGCCCATTCGCACCTGAGGAGTTTACGAATTTAATCTTTCCAGCTTGATGAATAATAACAAGATCAGGAATTGATTCAAGTATTGAGTGATATTGGTCGCATTTATTTATAGACTCTGATTCTAGTTGGAGGGGGAGGGATCTTTCATTATGGTGTTGTCTCTTCGTGAGTGTAAGTCCGTTTATTATTGTGCCGATTATAAGTAATATGATAATAGTTGCTGCTTGAAGAAGGTTACTTATATTCATAGTCTCAATTAAAAAGATAAGTGGAATGAGAATAAGGGGCAAGACCCAATCTCTAAATGGGGCATTATTCGCTATTTTATTGTTTTTATCTATCATTTTAAACGTTCAATCCCTTAGACATAGTTACTAAAATCGTTTTTATATGCATTACAAGAACTTAGATAATTATAGAACATTATATAGTGTTGTCATTTTACCATAAATAAGTCAATAGTAATAGATAGCGGAGTAGACATGTAGTGGGGGAACTTTTGCTAAATAAGCCAAAGTTAAAAACAAACTTGTGTATACATATCTATGAAAGCGATGGACATACTGTTTTACTTATGTAAAATGAAAGTATATTACTATACGAAAATTGAAGGGTGTTTCGAATGCAAACATATATCGTAATTGGAGCAGGGATACTTGGGGCTTCAACGGCTTACCATCTAGCTAAAGCAGGTGTCAATGTTACATTAGTTGATCGTCATGATCAGGGACAGGCAACAGATGCTGCGGCAGGAATCGTATGCCCATGGCTTTCACAACGACGAAATAAGGCTTGGTATCAGTTAGTGAAGGGTGGGGCAAGGTATTATCCGACATTGATTCAACAATTAGAAGAAGAGGGTGAAATAGAAACAGGCTATAAGCGTGTAGGTGTCATCAGTTTACATACAGATGAGGATAAATTAGAGAAAATGGCCAAGCGAGCAATAAAAAGACGTGAAGAGGCTCCAGAGATAGGGGAAATTACCAGATTATCGCCAACGGAAACAAAGAAACTATTTCCTTTACTATCTGATGAATATAGTTCAATACATGTAAGTGGTGGGGCTCGTGTAAATGGTAGAGCTCTCCGAAATGCCTTAGTTAGTGCTGCTATAAAAAATGGTGCCACCTATCTTAATGGAGATGCAAGCCTTATACATACAGGTAACCGGGTCACAGGCATTAAGATCAAGGACCGTAGAATACTTGCCGATCAAGTGATTATGACTGGAGGGGCCTGGTCAAGTGAATTAGTAGAGCCGCTAGGTATTAAATTAGTTGTAACAGCACAAAAGGCACAAATTATCCACCTAGATATCTCAGATATGGATACAGGTGAATGGCCTGTAGTCATGCCCTCAAATGATCAATATATTCTCACTTTTGAAAACGGCAGGATTGTTATTGGAGCAACACATGAAGATCAAGTAGACTTTGATTACAGAGTAACGGCAGGAGGAATACTAGAAATCCTTGAAAAAGCACTTGGAGTTGCACCAGGTTTAGTGAATAGTACATTTGTTGAAACAAGAGTAGGCTTCAGACCGTTTACCCCCGGTTTTCTTCCTATTATTGGAGCATTGCCTCATTATGACGGTGTATTTCTTGCTAACGGATTAGGTGCCTCTGGATTAACAAGTGGGCCATATGTCGGCTCGGAGCTCGCAAAGCTTGCGCTTGGACAAGAGACTGAAATTGATTTAAGTTCCTATGACGTAGCGGGGGCGATTGAATGTTAATCGTCAAGCATATTGTTTTAGATTATTGAATTTCGAAGTGGAAATTCGCAAGTCTTTAAAACCACTCTTAATCTGTTTGTGAATATGTTACAAAAAGGATTGTAGATAAAAAACTGTAGACTATTGAATGAAAAGCATGATCGTACAATGTAAGGTCAATTACAGCTAGTTTAGAGGAATAGGATGGAAGAATGTGAAATCGATTCAAACGTATTATTTAGGCCTGATCCTTGTTGCCATCATTTGGGGTGTGAATTTTGGTATTTCTCGCTTTGCAATGGAAGTGTTCGCTCCAGAGGTTTTTGTGTTTCTGAGATTTGGACTAGCTTTACCGATTTTATTTGCAATACTGAAATTTACGGAGGGAAGCGTAAAGGTAGATAAACGCGATCTTATTAAGCTAGCGATTATCGGATTATTTGGCGTAACCGTGCTAGAAATACTCGTCATGTATTCAATAAAATATACAACACTGGCAAACGCTTCCTTACTTAACGTAGCACCATGGCCAATTTTCGCAGCGCTTTTTGCCCCGCTTTTCACTAAAGAAAAGATGACGAAGAGATTAGCTATTGGTGGATTTGTTGCCTTGGTAGGAGTGGTGTTGATTATTGTAGGTGGTAAGGAAGGCTTTGATTTTAGTTCTCAATATATGGTGGGAAATATGTTGGCTCTTTCAATCAGTTTAATTGGAGCATTGTTTAACTTATCTTGTATGCCATTAATGAAAAAGTATTCAGCTCTACGCGTTTCAACTTGGTATATCCTTTTTGGCACGCTCTTTTTATTCCCTATCACACTAGGGGGCTGGCAAAGTATACAATGGATTGATATGACAATCGGGGTTTGGGCAGCAATTGCATATAACGTCATCCTCTGTACGGTCGCAGCCTTTGTTATTTGGAATATATCAATGAATAAAGTCGGTGCAGCAAAAGCTAATTTTTACAGATACTTTGTACCAGCTTCCGCAGCAGTTACCGGTGTTTTCTTTTTCAATGAGCAAATTCTACTTACGCAAATAATCGGTGGTCTTATTATTATTTTAGGTTTAGCTTGGATTGCGATGGAAAGAAAACAAAATTCTATTGAATTGACCGGCTGAGATCAAAAGATAGAGGGGGCAGTGAACATGCGCTGCCTCACCCCATAGATCTTAGATTGATAACGTTTGAAAATGAAAGAATTAGTCAGTTTTTATAGTGAATAAACCATAACTTTTACAGTAAAAAGGCTAAGTTGGTAAAGGAAATACACACTAAATCCAACAAGAGTAAAAAACACTAAACATGTCGCAGGCAATACATTTCTCATTATAATAACCTCACAATCTATTATATTTATAACTTTAGTATTACCAATACCCAGATGTTTATACTCGTTGAAATCAATTAAGGAAAGCAATGGATAATAAGTACCTATGTCAGTGTTTATAACACGAATGTAAAATGTTTGAAAAAGAACGTTAGATAACCTCACCAGATACCTTACAGCCACTTTAAAGTGTTGTATTGTTAAAGTATCAAAAATAAAGGGGTTGTCAAAATGAAAAACTCAGACGTAGGGATCCTAACATTTTTAATATTAACGGTGAAAATTGTATTTACTTATTAAAACTCATTTCAAAACCAAGTACGTTGAATCAAACAAGTAAAAATCGGCACTAGGATTTTTACCTATTAAAGGAATCCATTTTCAAAAAAACAGACAATGTAATCCACGAAATGAGTTAACTTATTTCAAAATCAAGTTCACTGTACAAGCGGCACTAGGATTTTTACCTATTAAAGGAATCCATTTTCAAAAAAACAGACAATGTAATCAACGAAATGAGTAAAACTCATTTCACACCAAGTACATTGAAC